>JASFLL010000010.1:0-11543 GCA_050118115.1 Thioalkalispiraceae bacterium | reverse complement strand
TATCTTTGTACTGACCTGGAGCCCATCAAAGACGTCACCCGGACCAATAACTATATCCGTCAGGATGTTTCACGTAGCCCGGGCGGTGACAGTGAAATCTTTCTAAATAACTGTATTGGCTGTCATGCCGGTATGGATGGCATGGATGGCGCCTATGCCTATCACACCTGGGGACCGAATGTTTTCGATGCCAATTTGGACCCCGACACACAATCCATGACTTACCTGACAACACCGATTACCTATCAGATCGATGGTGTGGATATTGACACCCCGACCCGCGTTACGCGCAAACATCGTATCAACCCTACCAACTTTGTTTATGGCCATATCGTGAAGGACGACAGCTGGACCAACTACTGGCGTACTGGCGTGAATGCCAAGCTGGGCTGGGGCAAGGACCCGGCTCTCACACCTTCCAACGCAACCCAGGCGCCATACTCAAGCAGTGGCATGGCAAATCTTGGCAAGGAACTGGCGAATACCGAAGCCTTTGCCCGCTGCCAGGTACAGAAAGTCTATCGCCATGTTTGTCTGAGCGATCCCAGCGAGTCAACTTTGCAAACCATAACCACCGATTTCGTCAATAGCACTTACGACATGCGTACAGTGTTCACTGACTCTGTGATTGACTGCATGAATAGCAATCCAAATTTGTAAGCCGCACATAAGTTTCTGGAGACGAATAATGAAGCATAAAAATCAGATAAATTCTAAAGAAGGGGTGACAATGCGAAAGCTGATTCCAGTATTGATGTTAGCTGGTGCATTTGTATTGTCGGCTTGTGGCGGCGGTGCAAGCAACACAGAAAACACCAGCAATAATCCAAACAACAACAACAATGGCGGTGGAAGCGGTGGTGGTACCCAGAGTTATACCGGTCCTGCACCCGCTAATGAAGATATCCAGGCCTTCCGTATCCAGTTCTGGGAGAACGTACGTGGCGACAACCGTTGTGGCTCCTGCCACGATGTCGGTGGTCAGGGTAACAAACCTTTTGCTGACAATAGCAACGTTAATGACGCCTATGTTGTTGCCAATACACTGGTTAATCCGACAGATATCGCCTCATCGAGAATGGTTACTAAATTCTCTACTGGCACTGGTCACTACTGTTGGGAAAGTACCCAGTCTGCCTGTGCAGCACAACTGGAACTCTGGATTGGTAACTGGTTGAACGATCGGGCCGGTTCAGGTGGACGCGGAATCGTGTTAAGTGCACCACAGGATGAAGACCCTGCTCCTTCGGCGAACTTCGATCCGACGGTTGATCCAAGCTATTACACTGGCAATGGCGGTTTGACTATTCATGAGTTAGTCTCTACCCATTGTTCCGCTTGTCATGTGCCTACCTCTCCGCAGGCCCAGGCACCTTTCTTTGCCGTCTCTGATCCCCAGACTTCTTATGACACGGTCAGCAGTGTTCCGCTCATTAACCTGAATACCGCGGCACTTTCACGTCTGTATACACGGCTGAATACTGATGGTCACCATTGTTGGGATTCACCTAACGATGCTGTTACTGGTGTAAGTTGTGCCGGTTCAGCAGCAGACATGCTGGCAGCAATTAACTTTTACACCACCAACGGGGTAACACCTCCGGATACCTCCGAACTGGACAGCATGCTCAAGAGTCGTGCCGTGACTCTGTTTGAGGATGGTATTACCGCATCGGGTGGCAACCGTTTTGAGGCCAGCCAGATTGCCCTGTATGAATTCAAACTCAATGGTGGTGATACTGTGATCGATCGTAGTGGTGTCTCCCCCGCGGCAAACCTGACCCTGTTTGGTAACCCAGGTACTGATTATGAGTGGCTGGGCAGTTACGGTATTCGCTTCAAAACTGCACAGGCCAAGGCGCAGGCAACACCCACTGATAGTGATAAATTACAGCAATTGATCACCTCTACAGGTGAATACTCCATTGAGGCCTGGGTTGTACCCGGTAATGTGGCGCAAATGGATGCCAACATTGTGACCTACGGCCGTTCTGCCACAGAGCGCAATTTTATGCTGGGGCAAAGCCTGTATGACTATGAAGTCTATAACCGCAATATTTCTACGATGACCAACGCGGATGGAACACCACTGTTAACGACAAATCCGGCGGGTGAGGTAGCCCAGGCGGCGCTACAACACGTGGTAGTAACTTATGACCCGACCAATGGCCGTCGAGTCTACGTCAATGGTGTGTTCCGTGATGTGGGTGGCGATCCGATTCCTGGTGAAGGTCTGGCTAACTGGGCAACAGGTGCAGCCCTGGCCCTGGGCAATGAAGTCGATTTCAGTCGGCCATGGAATGGAACCATTCGCATGCTGGCTATCCATAACCGGGCACTTACCTCTGATCAGATTCGTCAGAACTTCGATGTGGGTGTTGGACAGAAATACTACCTGATGTTTGAAGTGGGACAACACCTTGGACCAGAGTGTCGTGGCCCGGATCCCGACCCGGCCGTTGACGATCCTGTCCGCGACCCAGACTATGCGCCGCTCTGTTATATTTATATGGAAGCCGCTCAGTGGGACAACAAGAGCTTCCTGTTCGCCTACCCACGCTTTATCAACCTGAATCCAAGCGCGGATCCAACAGGTATTCAGATCAAGCACATGCGGATTGGCATTAATGGTCGCGAGGCCTCCAATGGACAGGGCTTTGCTAACATGGATCAGACCATTGGAGTGACGGGAACTTATGACCCGGCAACTGGCCAATTACTTTCAGATATCGGAACTGTAGTGGCACTGGAAAACGGCCCGAGCGGTAGTCCGCCTGATCAGTTATTCCTCACCTTCGAACTACTGGGTACGGCGACACCGCCAAGTAAGGATTACACGGAGAGTTTCCCGGCTACCCCTGATGCTGTCAGTACAACCGAGGAGTCAGCCGTCATGATTCGCAGCTTCGAGGAAATCAACGCCACCATGGCCAAGATGACCGGGGTGGACAGAACCATTGCAGAAATTGGTCGGGATAACACCATTGATGGTGGTTCTGCTGATACCAATGGTACTTATGTGAAAGTGAAACAGGGTCTGCCAGGTAGCTCCGACATCCAGACCTTTGTGCCTTCACAACAGATGGCAATTACCCAATTGGCTATCGAGTACTGTAATGCGCTGGTTGAAGACTCAAGCCTGCGGGCGAGTTATTTCCCTGCCATCACATTCAGTGCCTCATCTCCACAGTATCCATTTACCGGTGCTGAACGCGACGATGTTATTAATCCTCTGTTAGAACATGTGTTCAACGTGGAAGGAGCAACTGAACTTACGACCATGCCGGCAGCAACTACGGTTCGGAATCATCTATATACTTTAATGGATGACCTGAATAACTCCTGTAGTGGTAACTGTAGTGTTGCTCGCAGCATGACCATCATTAAATCAACCTGTGCCGCCGCCGTTGCCAGCGCGCCCATGTTGTTACAGTAACGAACAGATGAACCTAAGGTGATAACAAATGGCTAAAAAACAGAAAACAATAGATCCAGATGCTCCATTGTTACATGCGGATCATCCTCGCCCAGTAACACGCCGGGACTTCATCCGCCAGGGTTTCATCGGTGGTGGTGCCATGGTGACGGGAAGCTCATTACTTAACCTGTTCCTGTGCCCGGAGCAGGCCCATGCCCTCTCCGCAGATGTGGTGGCTATGGATACGGGTCCAAACTGTGTCGTGGGCGCCGGCGGTGCCTTAAAAGTACCCTTCATGTGTTTCGACCTGGCCGGTGGTGCCAACCTGGCCGGTTCCAACGTCATGGTCGGTGGAGCGGGTGGTCAGGCAGATACCAGTGGTGTCAGTACTGCAGGCTATAACCGTCTTGGTTTACCCGGCGACCGCCTGCCAGGACAAGTGGATACCAATGGGCGTGGTAATGGTGACTTCACCGATACCTCACTCGGTGTCACCTTCCATTCAGAAAGCGCCCTGCTCGCCGGCATGCTGGACAAGATGTCTATCGGTGCCCAGGCCTTGACCAATGGAGCCATTATTCCTGCACGCTCTGATAATGACACCGGTAATAATCCGCATAACCCGATGTACGGCGTTGCGATGGCCGGTGCACGCGGTAGCCTGTTAAGCCTGATTGGGTCTCGTGCGACAGAATCAGGCGGTAACTCTATGGCACCGGCTATGTACATCAACCCGGAAATTCGTCCGACCAAGGTGGATCGTCCCAGTGATGCCACCGGTCTGGTCGACACGGGTGAATTATTATCAATTTTGAACCAGACTGATGCAACCAAGGTCATGGAAGCCGTGGCCAGAATCAGTGATGCCAAGATTGGGGGAATTGATCCTGGACTAAGCAGTGCCGCAGCAGAAACCTCACTTCAGCAACTGTTACGCTGTGGTTATGTAAAGGCCGCCGATGTGGCAGAAAATTTTGCCGATCCCCAGGCCTTGAACCCGGGGGCGGATCCTCTAATTGTAAATGACACAAGCGGGATCTTTACCACTGCTGAATTTAATGCAAATAGTCGCGACGGTTCTGAGTTCCGCAAAGTCGCCTCGGTGATGAAGCTGGTTGTGAACACCCTCTCTGGTGCAGGTTGTGTCACCATGGGCGGCTACGATTATCACACCGGTGATCGTATTGCCGGCGAACTGCGCGATATCCGGGCCGGTCGTTGTATCGGTGCGGCCATCGAATATGCACACCGCGTCGGCTTCCCGCTAATGGTTTATGTCTTCAGTGATGGTTCGGTGTTCAGTAATGGTAATGAAGATAATACGGCTGTAAACGCTGGTACAATTACACTGCCTGGCGGTAAAGGCCAGTGGACCGGCGATAATTCAGGTGGTGCTTCATCACTCATCTTTGTCTATGACCCACGTGGCAGAACGACCCTACGTGGTGCGGATGCTGCAGCACAAGCGGCACGCCAGCAATTGGGTTACTTCCGTTCTAATGGCTCTGTGGAAACGGCAGCTCGTACACCAGGCGGCTTCCCTATCATGGCAGCCAACAGTGTGACATCTCTGGTCAACACTGTATTGTTGAACTATATGGCCCTGCACTACGACACACAAAGCAACTTCGCAGGCATGGTTTCAGCCTTTGAAACTGCCTTCCCGGGCCATGGACTGGGTGGTATGTCTGCACTCGATGAACTGACGATTTTCAATGGAATGGCATCAGTGAATCCATCGACCCAGCAGATACTGTCCGCGCAACCTGCTTGATGTCTGACGCTAGCTCCTGAGTAAATGACTGACACCCGGGACACACCCGGGTGTTTTTTTATCCGCATTGCCTAGGTATGATGCAAGCATGAAACGCCCCATACTCCTTTTACTACTCGTTGTAATTTGCTCTCCGTTACATGCTGAGTGGTATAAAGAATCACAGGGCATTATGGGCACACCGGTTAATGTAGAACTCTGGTCGCGTTCCAGTGAGCTCGCTGAGCATTGTACCGCGAAGGTCATGCAGGAAATGCGGCGCATTGATAATTTGATGAGCCCTTACAAACCTGACAGTGAACTGGCAATCGTCAATAGCAAAGCTGCCGACCAGGCCGTTAAAATTAGTGACGAGTTATTCAAATTAATCGAACGTTCCATCGCCCTTTCAAAACTTTCCAATGGTGCCTTTGATATCACCTTTGCCAGCATTGGCTACCAGTACGATTATCGTAAAGGTGAAAAACCCACCGACCAGCAAATCAAGCAGGAACTGGATCGCATCAACTACCGACATATCATCCTGGATAAAAAGCATTCGACAATTCGCTTTGCCAAACAGGGTGTGCGCATTGACCTGGGTGGCATAGCCAAGGGTTATGCCGTCGACAATGGGATACAGATACTCAAAAACTGCGGAATCGATCGTGCCCTGGTCAGTGCTGGTGGAGATACACGCATCATGGGCGATCATAAAGGCCGCCCCTGGATGACCGGAATTCGCGATCCCCGAAACAAGAAAAAATCGATTGTCATCATCCCACTTTCAGATACGGCAGTTTCCACCTCGGGAGATTATGAGCGTTATTTCATCAAGGATGGTGTCCGCTATCACCACATACTCAGCCCAAAAACAGGCAAATCTGTCCATAAAACCCGGAGCGTTACCGTGATTGGACCGGATGCGATCACAACTGATGGTCTATCGACTACTCTTTTTGTACTGGGGCCGGTTAAGGGGTTAGCATTAGCAGAGAAATTGAAAGGAATAGACGCTGTTATCATCGATGCGGCAGGGAAAGTTCACTATAGTTCCGGACTGATGCCACCCAAATGAGACAACAACAAGGAAGGCTCATGGCGAATGGTCACAGGATGAATCACCCGTTAGCATGGCAATGAAAACCGCCTGGAAAAGCCTGGATTGAGCCTGGCATCAGTTTGCTGATTTTGTGACCGATTCATCAAACAGTCGACTCTGTACTATATTGTTGAGCTGATCCTCAATATTATTAAGGCCTCACAAGCAGTTGATATTAGACTAAAAATGACCATCTCGGAGACTCAACAATGAGTAAGTTAGTGCCCACTCTGTTCAGCCCATTTCTATTGGTGCTGTGTCTACTTATACAACATCCCGTGCATGCAGCCGAAGGCGACGCATCCGCTGAACAGCCAGCCGATCCGGGCACCGTTACCACCCTCGACACCCAGATTCAGGATTTGAAAAAGGAAATCCTGGACTTGAACCGTGACCTGTTTTTACTCGAAGAAGATTTACTATTTCCTGCCAACACCCAGTTTAACGTGTTTGTATCAATGGATATTGGTATGACCTTTGATCTGGATTCCGTGCAATTGCGCCTGGACGATAAAGTTGTCGGTAGTCATTTGTACACTGAACGAGAATTAAAGGCATTAAAGCGTGGCGGTGTGCATCGCCTTTATACCGGTAACCTCACTTCAGGTGAACATGAACTGGTTGCCTTTTTTGTCGGCAAGGGACCCAAAGACCGTGACTACAAACGTGCTGCAACGATCAAGGTCACCAAGGGAACTGATCCACAGTTTGTTGAGTTGAAAATCAGTGACAAGGAATCCAAGCATCAACCGGAGTTCAAGATAAAGGTCTGGGAAGCAGAATAATTAACTACAAACCAGATTGTATTCACCGATCATGATTAGACGTTTATCAGTTGCCCTCCTTCTTTGCGGTTCTGTGTTCTGTTTACACAGCCAGTCTGTTTTTGCAGAAGAAAACCAGGAGACACTGGCGGCCACTGATATATATGATTTACGTTACGGTGAAACACTGTTCAACTTTTTCCAGCAAAAATATTTCTCTGCAATTACAAACCTCATGGTTGCCGATGTCAGAGATCCCATCAAGGTACAGGGTGAAGATCCTCATCTCCTGTTGGGTGGCCTCTATCTAGCTTATGGTATGCACAATGAAGCAAGCAATCTGTTCCAGAAGTTATTATCAAGTGACACATTACCCACCAGCCATGATAAGGCGTGGTATTACATTGCCAAATTACGTTATCAAAAAGGCTATATCCCGGAAGCTGAGATCGCCCTGACCAAGATCAAGAACACGCTTCCACCGGATCGCGAGGCGGAACGTTTACATCTACTCGCCAACGTCTATATGAAACAGAAGAAATATGACAAGGCGATCGAAATTTTAAAAAATTTTAGTGGCGACTCCGAGTGGGAAGCTTATGCTCAGTTCAATCTAGGTGTTGCTCTGGTCAAGGCAGGACAGCTGGAAGAAGGTACTGAGCTTCTCAATGAAGTTGGCGATTTGAATCCTTTTAGTATCAGTCATGAACTTAATGCACTACGTGACAAGGCAAATCTGGCACTGGGTTTTGCATACATGCGTAGTAACCGCCCCCAGGACGCAGCGGTTAATTTTCAGCGTATTCGACTCAATGGCCCACTTTCCAACAAAGCCTTGCTGGGTCTGGGTTGGGCTTATACAAACCAGGAAAAATATAAACAGGCACTGACTCCCTGGCTCGAGCTCGAGAACCGTCAGGCCCTGGACACAACTGTCCAGGAATCATTGATTGCTATCCCATACACAATCGAAAAGCTTGGCAAGACACGCCTTGCCATGCAGTACTATCAAACAGCAATCACTGCCTATAAAGCCGAGATCAACAAACTCGAAGACGTGATGCTTGCCGTACAACGGGGCGAGCTGATCAAGGCGATGCGTCCTGCTAACCTGGATGATGAAACCTCGCTGCCTCTGAACAGTTTCGGTTTGCCGAAATCCGTCACCGCTCCATACCTCAATCAGATGATGGCAACCAACACCTTCCAGGAAGCATATAAAAACTATCAAAGCCTGTTGTACCTGCAATACATCCTGAAACATTGGCGGACACAGCTTCCGGCGTATGAATTAATGCTGACTGAACGTCGTAATGCTTACTATAAACGTCTGCCAGAAGTTGCCAGTGATGAACGTTTAAAAAGCATTTCCCGGATTCAACAAAAGCGTGATGAGCTGGCTACAGAAATCCAGCGAATTAAAAAGGAAAACGATGCCTTTGGTCTGGTTACCGAGGATGAGGATGACCTGCTATTGACGCTTAAAAATGCCAAAGAAAAAATAGATCGGTTATCCAAAAGCGAGGATATGAGTGAAGAAACTGAAAAATATAATTTACTCAAGGGTATCCTGGCTTTCAGGCTTGAAAGTGAATTCATTCCCCGACTGTGGTCCGCGCAAAATAATTTAAAACAACTGGATCGTGCTCTCCAGAAATCGCGCAAGGCCAAACGTTCACTGGTGAAAGCAGCAAACAATGCGCCAAAATTCTTCGAAGGTTATGACCAGAAGATTACCTGGTCAAAACAGCGCATCCAGAATCTGCTGAACAGGTTAGATTCAGCTATCAGGCGACAGGAAATATATATTCAGAAACTGGCCCAATCGGGATTAATCAAACGCCGTCAACAACTGGAAAATTATCATGTCCGCGCCCGCTTTGGTATCGCGCGTCTCTATGACAGCATGATACTCCAAAAAGAAAAACAGGGTGAACAGCCCGAAAAGGAAGAAGAAAATGCGCAATAAATATTTTCTTCTGCTGTTAACTCTGCTTGCCCTCGGCGCCTGTTCGACTGAAACAAAAAAGCTGGAAACCATCGCCAGTATCAAGGCCCGAGATATCAACCTTGAAGAACCCAAAGGCGAGCTACCTGTTGATGAAGATACGGCACGCAAGTATTACCAGGAATTTTTATCCATCACTACAGACTACCAGATGTACAGCCAGGCATTACGTCGCCTCGCTGATCTGCAGTTAAAAATCGGTGAGAAAGAACTGTCTGGTGAAAGTGAACACGAGCTGGAAGGTGGACAACGTGACACCCAGGCCTCGATTCGTCTGTATACAACCTATCTTGAATCACACCCGAATCATCCGAACAATGATCAGATACTTTATCAATTGGCCAAGGCCTATGAACTTAACGGTCAGCCGAAAAAATCACTGGAAGTCCTGAATCGGATCATGCATTTTTATCCAAACACCAGTTATCGTGATGAAGTGCAATTCCGACGTGGCGAGATGTTATTCCTGTTAAAGCGTTATAAAAGTGCCAAACAGGCCTATGCAGACATTATCAAGAATAACCAGGAATCATTGTTCTACGAGAAGGCCATGTATAAGTATGGCTGGACTCAATTCAAGACCAACCGCTACAAAGATGCCCTGCATAGCTTTTTCGCCATCATGGATCGTAAACAACAGCAGGGCATGTTGAACATGGATGGCGTGGCCGACAACCTGGTCGGCACAGAAAGGGAACTGATTGTCGATACCCTGCGCGCAATCAGTCTGAGCTTTTCCTATCAGTATGGTGAATACTCGATTACCCAATATTTCAGGGACAATGGAAACCGTCCCTATGAGCCGATCGTTTACCTTAGCCTGGGCCGGTTATACATGGAAAAAGAACGCCCCAAGGATGCGGCTGATAATTATATGTCGTTTGTACAGCGATACCCGGCTTCGCCACTGGCTCCTGAATTTCATACTGAAGCGATTAACGCATACCAGAAAGGCGGGCTGTATAGCCTGGTACTGCCAGCGAAAGAGAAATTTGTCACGCTGTATGGGGTAGGCTCTGCTTACTGGAAACAACAAAACGCTGAAGCACACGAACGCATTAAGCCTTTACTGTCAAAACACATCACAGAGATTGCCAGTTACTATCATGCCAAAGCAAGGAAGAGCAAAAAATCCAAGGACTTCCTGGTGGCAGCAAACTGGTATGGTACCTATATAAAGAATTTCCCGAATGGTGCAAAAACAGCACAGATGAACTTTTTGAAGGCAGAGGCCTTATATGATGGTCGTTATTTCACCCAATCGGCCGTTGAGTTTGAAAAAACCGCTTACCAGTATCCAACGCACGCAAAAAGTGCTGAAGCAGCTTATGCAGCAATCTTGAGTTATAACGCTATAGAAAAAGCCCAACCAAAACTGTTTGCTGCTCCCAGCCAAACCGTAATTAATACCTCTCCGGCCTATGCACCGATCTTTAACGACATAACCGTGGGTAATGAGAAACCAAAACAATTCGCCACTATTCGTGAAAAGGCTATCAGCATCTCCCTGCGTTTTATTGATCAATTTCCAAATGACCATCGCGCCATCTCCGTTATGGCCAATACTGCTGATACGCTATTCAAAGCCAAAGACTACCTGCGCGCTGCTTCGGTGGCACAGAAACTGACCCGGAAAAATATAACCGATCCGAAAATTGCCCGCGCGGCCTGGACGATACTTGGACATTCAGAATTCGAACTGGGGAACTATCAACAGGCGGAAACCGCCTATCGGGAGAGTCTGCGTCGCACATCCAACAAGGATAAAAACTATCGTGGCATCTATGATCGACTGGCAGCGAGTATCTATAAACAGGGAGAGCAGGCTCGATCCGAAGGTAAGTATGCAGCAGCAGTAGCGGCATTCCTGCGTGTTGCTCAGGTCACGCCCGGTTCAAAATTACGAGCCAATGCTGATTATGATGCGGCGGCAACACTCATTGAATTAAAACAGTACAAGCGCGCTTCACAGCTGCTTGAACAATTCCGCCGTGACTTCCCAAAAAACAAACTGGTGCAAACTATTCCGGAAAAACTGGCGGTTATCTATAGCGAAACCGGACAACCAGGTCGTGCTGCAAGGGAAATGGAGCGCCTCTCCCTTGCCCAGGCCAGGACCAACAAAAAATACAGTGCCGATCTGTTATGGCAGGCTGGTACGTTTTATGAAAAAGCCAGAATGTCGAAAGATGCCACACGTATTTTCACGCAATACATAAAGCAGCACCCTTACCCGCTCGAGCGTTCCATGGAAGCCAGACACAAGCTGGCTGAACAGGCCCGCCTACGTGGCGACAGTAAGACCTGGGGCGCCTGGTTACAGGATATCATACGTGCAGATGCTAAAGGCGGGGCACAACGGACGGCCAGGACCCAATACCTGGCGGCGGATGCCACATTGAAACTGGCGGAAGGCCATCATCGGCTATATAAAAATACACGTATTACCCGGCCCATTAAACAGGGGATCAAACGCAAGAAGCAGTTGATGCAGAACT
>JASFLL010000009.1:0-12153 GCA_050118115.1 Thioalkalispiraceae bacterium | reverse complement strand
TTGCCACCCTGCATGCCAACAACGCCAACCAGGCGATGGACCGGATTATCAACTTCTTCCCTGAAGACCGACGTAATCAGTTGTTGATGGATTTGTCATTAAATTTAAAAGGGATCGTGGCCCAGCAATTGATCCCGGCCCCTGACGGCCAAAGTCGTGTTCTTTGCGCTGAGATACTTATTAACACGCCATTGGCTTCTGACATGATCCGCAAAGGTGAAGTACATACCTTGAAAGAACTCATGACCAAATCACGCCAGCATGGCATGCAGTCCTTTGACCAGGCTCTGTATGAGCTCTACCGTGATGGTAAGATTACCTACGAAGATGCCATTAACCATGCTGACTCCGCCAACGAGTTGAGGCTTATGATCAAACTCGGCGATTCGAAAGGCGATGCTGATGCGATCTCATCCGGTCTCGATGGTGTGACCATTCAGGAGGCTGAATAACTCAGCTAGCTACTGTGTGCTGGTTCGCACCCAGTGCCGAATTTATTTCGGAAATATGCTATCGGCCATTAGCCGGAAGCTGACTTAAGAAAATCAAAAAACCTGATAAGCATCAAACACTGGCCCATCGACGCATACCCGTTTCATGGCCGGACCATTTTTCGTCTGCACCTCGACAACGCATCCGGCACAACCACCTACTGCACAGGCCATATGTTCTTCTAACGATACCTGGCAGGGGAGGTCATACTCTTTAGCTAAGTTAGCTACAGCCTTTAACATCACGGTGGGACCGCAACTGAAGATCTCCACTTGTTGACGTTGTTCTTTATCCAGCGCGTCGAGATAAGTTTTGGCTAAATCAGTTACGTAACCCTCAAAACATCCGGGGTAACCCTGGGTGCTTGTTAGACGTGAGGCAATGCCCCAGTCTTCCAGTAATGGCATACAGGCGATCACACCATCAGGCTGGCCGGGAACCATAATAGTCGATGGTCGAGATTGAAACGGGAAGGGTACTTCCGATCCCATGATCACGAGCGGTTTGTAGTGTTTGTTTGATCTTATGCTATCTGCGACAAAGATCATCGGGGGAATACCGACACCACCACCAATCAGGAGCGGCCGGGTTCGATCTTCATGTAATTCAAATGGGACACCGATAGGACCGAACAGATCCAGTTGTTCACCAACATTCCGTTTTGCCAGCAGGGCCGTGCCATGGCCAAATACTTTATAAAGTAATTCCAGCCAGCCGGCATTTGCATCGACGCGCATGATTGAAATGGGTCGGCGCATGGGCAAGGACGGGTCACATTGAATATGTACAAAGCTGCCGGCAAGGGCTCGCTGTGCGATCTCTGGTGCCTGAATGCGTAGAATATATTGATCACCGGCAAAGGCCTCATGGGACAGGATTGCGGCCTGCTCACAGACAATGGTATCGCGGTGGGGTTTTGTTACTGCCGTATTCATAATTGATGTTCGTTGGAATACACGACCTGGCCCTTGCAAATCGTTTTGTAGACCTGGCCCTGGAATTCCCAGTTAGCAAAAGGTGTATTTTGTCCGTGACTCAGCATGTTCATTGGTTTGAAGACCCAGTGTTTGTTCGGGTCGAAAATAACCAGGTCTGCAGGTGCGTCTTCACCCAGGTGGCCGGCGTTCAGGCCAAGAATTTCTGCAGGTGTGGTCGAGAGGCGATCGACCATTTCGCTCAGGGTTAATACACCCTCATTTACCAGGCGTAAGGTAAGTGGTAACAATGTTTCCAGTGCCGAGATCCCGGGTTCAGTTGCAGGGAAAGGCGCCAGCTTGGCGTCGACGTCATGCGGTTGATGGTCGGAACAGATTGCCTCGATTTGTGAGTTGGCAACCGCCTGTCGCAGGGCATCGCGGTCGCGTTCAGTTCGCAGTGGCGGTTGTACATGGCACTGGCTGTTAAAATAACCAATGTCCATTTCGGTCAGGTGTAATTGGTGGGCGGCAACGTCAGCGGTGAGGTCAAAACCATCGTACTTGGCGCGGCTGATCATCTGTATTGCACGGGATGTCGTTAGTCGACAAAAGTGGATGCGGGCGCCGGTCTGTTCTACCAGCATTAGAAAGTTTGCCACGGCCTGTGTCTCTGCTGCTTCCGGTATGCCGGCTAATCCCAGGCGGGTACTGACCATGCCTTCGTGAGCACAGCCATGATTAGCCAGGCCCGCGTCCTGTGCATGTAGAAAAACGGTGAGGTCGACACTTGCGGCATATTCCATGGCTCGCCTCATGACCTGCGGGTTATCAATACATTTCATGACATTGCTGACACCGACACAACCGGCTGCTTTGAGATGTGCCATCTCGGTAAGGTGCTCCCCGGCCAGGCCCGTGGTCAGTGCCCCCATGGTATAAACCCGACAAAAACCGGCTTCCTCATTGCGTTGATGAATGAGTTCGATCACAGCAGGCGTATCGATCACCGGCGTGGTATCCGGTGGCATGCACAGGCTGGTGACACCACTGGCGGCGGCGGCGCGGGTTTCGGAAAGTATCGTGCCCTTGTGCTCCTGACCCGGTTCGCGCAAACGTGCACATATGTCGACAAAACCCGGACTGACTATTTTGTTGGTAGCATCGATACTGAGGTCTGCGGAAAAACCATCGGGTTTCTTACCAACAGCAATAACCTTGTCATCCTGAATGTAAATATCCTGTTTGCCATTGATCTGGTTGCGGGGGTCGATGACATGGCCGTCAGTGATCGCAATCTTCATCCGCTGTTCTCCTGCTTACGGCCGATGACCATGGACATAATTGCCATGCGTACGGCCAGGCCATTGGTCACTTGTTCAAGAATCACTGACTGTGGGCCATCGGCCACTGCGGATTCGATCTCGACACCGCGGTTGATGGGGCCAGGGTGCATGACAATGGCATCAGGGTTGGCCAGGCTCAGCTTTTCTTCGGTCAAGCCGTATTGGCTAAAATATTCAGCTTCACTGGGTAACATGGCACCCTGCATACGCTCACGTTGCAGGCGCAACATGATGATAACATCGACATCCCTTATGCCTTCTCGCAAGTTGTGATAGACATGCACGCCTAGAGAACCGGCTTCACGTGGTATCAGGGTATGTGGACCAATCACACGAATCTCGGGTACCCCTAAACGATTGAGCGCATGAATCTCGGAACGGGCAACCCGCGAGTGCATGATGTCACCAATGATGGCCACGCGCAGGTTGTGAAATTCTTTCTTGTGACGGCGGATGGTGAACATGTCCAGCATGCCCTGGGTGGGGTGGGCATGACTGCCATCACCGGCGTTAATCACGCTGATATGGGGTGCCACATGCTCGGCAATAAAGTGTGCAGCGCCACTTTGACCATGACGTACCACGAACATATCGGTATGCATGGCTTCCAGGTTGCGCAACATATCCAGCAGGCTTTCTCCCTTGCTGGCCGACGAAGTGTTGATATTGATATTGAGCACATCGGCCGATAACCGTTTGGCGGCTAGTTCAAAGGTGGTGCGGGTGCGGGTACTGCCTTCAAAGAAAAGATTCACAATGGTCTTGCCGCGCAGTAGTGGGACCTTCTTGGCCTGCTGGGTACCGACGGTGGAAAAGTTTTCTGCGGTATCGAGTATATCTATCAGGGTCTGACGGGGGAGATCTTCAATAGTGAGGAAGTGGCGAAGCTTGCCAGTGTTATCAAATTGAATATCTTGCTGATTCACAAAGTCTCCTGTATTTCCAAACTAAGTGGCTCAGGGCCGTTTAATTTTATTTGTTCATTTGGACCCAGCGCCAATTGTACACCAGTTACGTCTGCGCTGATCGGTAATTCTCGGCCGCTTCGATCCACCAGGGTAACTAAAATAACTGATGCCGGGCGACCGTAATCGAAAATTTCATTGAGGGCTGCACGGATGGTCCTTCCGGTGTGCAGCACATCATCAACCAGGATAATGTGCTGGTCGTCAATTTCAAAATCCAGGCTGGACGGGGTGACCTGGGGGTGCATGCCGATGCGGGTGAAATCGTCACGATAAAAAGTAATATTTAATTCACCGAGCGGCGCCTCGATACCCAGTGCCTTGTGCAGTCTTTCTGCCAGCCAGACACCGCCGGTATGGATGCCAATCATGTGGGGATTATCGATACCGCGTTCTGCGAGCAGTGCTTTGAGTTGCTCGGCTATCTTGGGTATCAGTTCATCAGGTGAGGGACATGTGGTCATGAGTGGCTATTTAAATAAGACTGCAAAATCAGTTGCGCGGCCAGTTTGTCGATTTCCGCCTTACCCTGTTTCCTTTGTTTTTTTTGTCGGTTGTCCGCGAGCAGCTGCTCAGCTTCCAGCGAACTCAATTTTTCATCTATCCATTCTACAGGTAAATTGTAACGCTCTGCGAGCTGATCCCCAAAGCCTTTCACCTCATCGTGGAGCTCATGAGGCCGTTCGTCCATATTATGGGGCATACCAACCACCAGCAACTGGGGTTGCCATTCGCTGACCAGTTTGTCGATGGCCTCCCAATCAGGGCCTGTCTGGCTTGCATTGATGGTGCTCAGACCTTTTGCCGTGCCGGTGATCTCCTGGCCAACGGCGACACCAATGCGCTTGCGGCCATAGTCAAAGCCAAGCAGGGTACGGCTTGTTTGCGTCATCATGGGGTGGGGATTTTACGCGTGGCCCACGTCGTTGGAAAGGTTCTGCAGCTCCACGCCCAGTTGTTGTGCCGAGGCGGTCCAGCGTTGCTCGATAGGGACATCGAAGATAATCGACGGATCGGCGGGACCATTGAGCCAGGCATTTGCCGCCAGTTCGTCTTCCAGCTGACCGGCGCCCCAGCCGGCATAACCCAGGCTGATTAAATAATCGCGTGGCCCCTCGTCATGAGCGATGGCCTCGATAATGTCCTGGGACATGGTGAGTCCAATCTCATCAGTGACCTGTAGCGTCGCTTCCCAGTCGCCAATGTCTCTGTGCAAGACAAAGCCACGTTCGGTCTGCACCGGGCCACCCTGGTATATTGGGATATAACCCCGCTCTTTGCGGCTATTGTTAATATCGAGATGAAGAAACAATTCTTCGATGTCCAGATCCAGGGGGCGGTTGATGACCAGCCCCATCGCCCCTTCTTCATTGTGATCACACATATAGGTTACCGTGTGCGAGAAATTGGGGTCTGCCAGGGCAGGCATCGCGATTAGAAACTGGTTTGTCAGGGAGGTCGTATCAGACATACAAATAAGTATGGGTGCTTATTTTGTATCTACAAGGGCAAATTGTGTATTTTCGTTCCCAATGGGAACGACCAATTTCCATGTGGCCACAAGAAAATTGGTCGCTGTGGTAAAGCGAAAATCTACAGCCAAAACGAAAAATTACTGAATGGACGTCGACAACCCTCTGACCTTGAAGTTCCAGACCAAAGAAATGTGTAGCACGTCGGTATCTTGAAGTATCTCTTTACTCAACGGTGGGTAGGGAGCAGCCATGGTAACGATATCGCGTGCGGCTTTATCGAGAACGGCTTTACCTGACGAGCGTAGTACCTTGATACTCTGGATACTGCCATCAGGATTGACGGCAACGTCAAGCAGGAGATCACCGCTGACATTATTTCGCAGGGCAGCTTCCGGATAATTTAGGTTGCCAACTCTTTCCACTTTATCTCGCCAGGCTTCGATGTAGCTGGCGAAGCGATTTTGTTTGGCATTAATACCGGTCACGTATGTGTGGTGTGGGGTCTTCTGATATGCCTGTTTGAGCTGCTGGATCTCTGCACGCAGCTTGGCAAACTGACGACTGCGTTCATAAAGCTGCGCAGCCTGTTTGCTTTTTGTTTCCAATGGGATGTCACGTTCGAAATCCTTGCTCTGTTCTTTAAATGGAGAATTTTTTGCGGTAATAACTTCTTTTTGCTTGTCCTTTTTCTTCAATGGTGGAGGAGAAAAATCCAGCTGACTGTTTGGCGCCAGACCATTTTCAGTGGTCGGTGTGGGATTAGCAAAAGGACTACTGGGTCGTACTCGCTCTTCGACATTGCCACCGCCTTTCTGGTTTGCCTGTGCCAGATAATCTGCGTCTTCTGGTGCGTCCTTGGAATGAGAATGAACCAGGGTTATTTCCATGGTTGGCATATTTTTTTCGGGTATCAGATCTTCAAGATCGAAGCTGACACCCAGAATCAATATTGCATGAGCAGCGAGAGCGAGAAAGATTGTCAGTCCGAGTCGATCAAACTGATGCTGGTTATATTGCTGGTGAACTGCGTTCGTCATACTTTAATACAGTGTACTCTGTTACTGATCGATGTAAAAAAAGATTTACCGGGACTATCGAATTACGACAAATTTTAGCTGACAAAATTCCTGAAAATCTCCCCGTTGTATCGCAAGTTTGTAAAAAAAATCAGGGTTACCTGATTTTAACGGTAGTGATATCAAGTCCGGGTTTTTCAAATTTAACTCGTTTGGCCAGGGCTTCAGTTATATACACTTTACCATTTCGATCGACCAGCATCGCCTGCTGGATATGCATGGATTTGGCAATATCCAGCCACTCTTCTGGTCCGGCAATAAACAGGGCAGTGGCTGCCGCATCGGCCAGCGCTGCATCTGTGTGGATCACAGTGACACTTTGTGAGTTACGGGCAGGTTGTCCGGTGCGGGGATCAAGAATATGGTGGTAGCGCTTACCTGCAAGTTTGAAGAACCGTTCGTAGTCACCTGAAGTGAAAGCGGCTTCGTTATCATGAAGTTCCAGTCCGGCAATCACACCCTCACCACGTGGATCGCGAATACCAATGTGCCAGGGTTTATTACCGTGCTGACCAATCACTTTCAGGTCACCCCCGGTATTGATGATGGCATCCTTAACGCCCATTTCCCGGATATGTTTCAGGATTAAATCAATGGCATAGCCCTTGGCAATTCCACCAAAGTCCAGTTTATTTACCGAATTGGTATTCGAAACACGGATCCCATTTATAGTAATCGTATCCATGGAGGGCTTTTGATCAAGAATCGCCTTTATTTCTTCCGCACTGGGAATAGGCCCGCCTTCAGGGGGAAATTCTTCCTGATAACCCCAGAGCTTAATCAGCCGACCGATTGCCGGATTGAACAATCCCTTGCTCTGTTTGGAATATTTTTTTGAAAGCCGTATCAACGGGATCACGGAAGGGTTAGCTGTGAATTCCCCGGTGGCCGCGAGTAGCTGGTTGATACGCCCAGTTGGCCCTGCTTTCCAGGGATGATAAGCATAGTGATAATACCTCAGTTCTTTTTCTATCTGCTTTAAGACCAGCTCGCGATCTTCAGCACTGACGTTGACGAGAGTGATTTCCACGAATGTGCCAAAGGCCAATACGGAATCATGAGTTTCAGTTGGTGCGTTATTTTTCTGACAGCTTACTAATAACAAACTAATCAGAATTGCGAAGCTGATTCTATTAATTTTTTTTAAGAGCATTTCTATTGTTTTATTTTTTCAATACAGTCCATCAGTGTTGCGCTGATATTAAGGTTGTATATTGTATCAAGTTCCCTGATACAGGTTGGACTTGTTACGTTAATTTCAGTTAAATAATCGCCGATAACATCCAGCCCCACGAAGAGTAGACCCAGTTCTCTAAGACGAGGACCAACCTGTTTACAAATCCATTGATCGCGTTCAGAGAGAGCAACGCCCTCTCCTCGACCACCCGCAGCAAGGTTACCACGAGTTTCACCCTTACCGGGAATACGCGCCAGTGCATACGGGATGGGTTCACCATTGATCAGCAGAATCCGTTTATCGCCCTCACTTATTTCGGGTATGAAACGTTGTGCCATGATAAGTTGTTTACCCTTATGTGTCAGTGATTCAATAATGACATTCAGGTTTACATCACTCTGCTGTACACGAAATATTGATTCTCCGCCCATACCACCCAGGGGTTTCAATATACTGTCCTGCTGTTGTTCGATAAACGTTTTTATGCGGGTGGCTGAACTCGTGACGGTAGTAGGTGGAATACAGTCTGGAAAGTGCAGGGCGAACAGTTTCTCATTACAGTCTCGCAGAGAAGAGGGCCTGTTCACGATAAGTACACTATCTCGTTCTGCCGCCTCAAGTATATAAGTGCTATAGATGTAATCCATGTTAAATGGCGGATCCTTACGCATCAGGATGACATCCAGTTCCGCCAGGGCGATATCCGCAATCTCTCCCAGTTCAAACCAGTTCTCGGGGTTATCTTCGACGCGAAGTGAACGGACAGATGCGCGCGCCTGCTGAGATGAGAGGTAGAGGTCAGGTGTTTCCATGTAAAAAATCTGGTAGTTGCGCGATTGCGCTTCCAGCAACATTGCAAAGCTACTGTCTTTTTTAATATTTATGGACCCGATAGGGTCCATAACAATACCCAGTTTAATCATTCGACTGTTCTAGCTGGTGAGTTATTGTTCTAATTTTTGGACCGTGCATATTCGCGTGCAGCAGCGAGTAATGCAAGACGTGCAATTACGCCGTAGGCGTAAAATCGATTGGGGTTCGCATCCGGCGCCTTGCTGGAATCGGGTGAATTGCAGGGTTCAGCGAAGGCCAGGGGCTGAAAGTGCATTCCCGGCGCATTCAGGCTTTCGTTGATTCCCTTTTCGGTATGGACCCGGTAGAAACCACCGACAACAAAGTGGTCGATCATATAAACCACAGGTTCGGCAACTGCCTGCTCGTCACCCCATTTCTCAAAGGTGTAGACACCTTCCTGCATAATTACCTTGGTGACGGTTTTACCGCTCTTGGTGGCAGACATCTTGGTGCGTTGTTTGCGGTTGAGTTCCAGGAGCTCATCTGCGCTGTGAACGGTCATGATACCCATACCATAGGTACCTGCGTCGGCCTTGACGATGACAAAGGGTTTTTCTGTAATACCGTACTCGTCGTATTTAGCCTGAACATCGTTAAATAGCTGGGTAACATTTTTTTTCAGGCAGTCTTCACCCTCACGCTTCATGAAATTGATTTCACCGCAGTTACGGGCGAGGGGGTTGATCAGCCAGGGGTCAATTTCTACCAGCTTGGCAAATTCTTCAGCTACCGTTTTGTATTCTGCGAAGTGTTCTGATTTGAGTCTGGCAGCCCAGCTGAGATCTAGCGGCGGGATTATCCGTTGTTCGCTATTTTTAAACTCATCAGGTATCCCTGCAGACAGGTCATTGTTGAGTAAAATGACGCAGGGATTAAAGTCAGTAAGTACTAACTTTCCGTCTACCTTCTTAAGCGGTGACATGCTGATTTCACGGCCTGATGGCAGCATAAAATGTGCGTTTTCTTCAAGATCCGGGATTAATGAGCCGATACGTACCTCGAAGCCTGCTTGGCTAATGATATTCTGCAAAGTGGCGATATTCTCTAAGTAGAAGAGATTTCTGGTGTGGCTTTCCGGCACGAGAATAATCTTGGCCGCATCGGGACAGATTCGTTCGATGGCAGATTGCATGGCCTGTATGCACAGAGGCATAAAGGCAGGATTGAGATTGTTAAAGCCTGC
Source organism: Thioalkalispiraceae bacterium (assembly GCA_050118115.1). Taxonomy (GTDB): domain Bacteria; phylum Pseudomonadota; class Gammaproteobacteria; order UBA6429; family Thiohalophilaceae; genus SZUA-24. The sequence goes on along the minus strand of JASFLL010000009.1, from coordinate 2,670 downwards.
GGGAAACAGGTTGGTATCGACAGGCGCCAGTTTGAACCCGGCATTTCGCAGGTCTACAGAGGCGTAGAATGGTGCAGGTGTTTCTAACCATTGGCTCCGGAGCCAGGTCTCTATTTCCGACTGGTGTTCCAGTAAGTGGGATTCCAGGTGGCGCAGCGGGCCAGAAAGTGCGGTTGTTAAGTGGGGTACGGCATGCAGATGTTCGATGCTCATGGGCTGGGTACTTTCTCTTTGGTTAGCTAGTATTAGTCTACACCATGTGGGCAGTGCAATATGTAAACAAGGTTTTGGTGTGCTCAATAAATGAGCAGGTTTGTAAAATTGAGGAGTTAGCTTGACAGGTCATTGATACCAAATATCCTATATAATATGGATACTTATGGATTGTTTTTCAAAACTATGTTAAATATTGATAGATAACTAATTAATATACATGGCGACAGAAGACTCGGATCGTTGGCCAGGCGGGATTAATCAGGCGCAAACTCTTAGTTTTAACTATTTAAGGATAACCACAAGTGTTAGCAGAGAAGGCTATGGATGACGAATTTCAAGGCCTGAAGGTGATGGTCATCGACGATTCGAAGACTATCCGCAGGACGGCTGAGACATTACTCAAGAAAGTCGGTTGTGAAGTGATTACGGCAACGGATGGCTTTGAAGCGCTGGCAAAGATTGCCGATCATCGCCCTAGCATCATATTTGTAGACATTATGATGCCGCGGCTGGATGGTTATCAGACGACGGCACTAATCAAGAACAATAAAGTATTCAAAAATACACCGGTAATCATGCTTTCCAGTAAGGATGGCTTGTTTGACCGTGCCCGGGGACGCATTGTGGGTTCGGAGCAGTACCTGACCAAGCCCTTTACCAAAGAAGAATTACTTGGGGCCATCAAGAAACATGTGGCCAAGTCATAATAAACAACGAACTTAGTAATGATAGTTAAGGAGCAAAAAGCATGGCAAATGTGTTGATTGTCGATGATTCGCCTACAGAGGTCCATGTGCTCAAAGGCATACTTGAACAAGGCGGTCACTCTGTCAGCTCTGCGGATAACGCTGAGGATGGAATTAAGCAAGCCAAGGCAGCAAAGCCTGATGTCATTTTGATGGATGTTGTTATGCCGGGTATGAACGGTTTCCAGGCAACGCGTGCATTGACGAAAGACCCTGAAACACAACATATCCCGATTTTGATTGTTACAACCAAAGATCAGGAAACAGATCGTGTCTGGGGATTGCGCCAGGGTGCAAAGGATTACATTACCAAACCAGTCGATGGTAATGACCTGCTTGCAAAGGTTAGTGCTGTACTTTAAGGAACAGAATGGTACCAGTAGAGAGCACAACGCCTTATGCGCTGATCAAGGAGATTGAAGCGCGCAGCCGAAGCCGGGCGCTGGGACTACCTCAGCAGGTCGAGGTTCGGAGAACCTGGTCAGGAATCGGTTTTAGAGTTGGCGAATTATTACTGGTATCGTCATTAGGTGAAGTTGGAGAAATACTTGTTTATCCAACACTGACACGACTACCGCACGCCAAGCGCTGGGTTAAAGGTGTGGCGAACATGCGAGGTTCACTCTTACCCGTGATGGACCTGCGTGATTTTATTGAAGGTATACCAACAGAACTGGATCGCAGGACAAGGGTTTTGATGGTTCAGCATGAAAATGTGTCGGTTGGCCTGATGGTAGATGAAGCAATGGGCTTGCGACATTTTTTTGATGAAGAAAAACTGGGTGGTTTATCGACATTGCCTGAAGCTTATCGTGATTATGTGGTCGGTGGATATAAGCAGGGTAATACCCAGTGGGGCGTTTTTAACATGGAGAAATTGATTAACCACAAACGTTTTATGGAAGTGGCAGCAAGATTGTAAATATTAGTGCAAAACAGGTAACAGGTTTTCTGTTTTGTTGGATAAACAAAATAATTTAGATTGATGTACAGAATACGCTAGGAGCTAACGATGAGAGCAACAACGACTGACGGACAAGCCTTTAGTGCGGGCGGTATCAGGATAATCGTCCTCTTGCTTGTGTTTGTGTCGCTGGCAGGACTGGGTTACTTCTTTTATACAAATGCACAACAGGCCAGTGCTGACCAAACTTACATTCAACGCCTAGGCGATCAGCGAGTCCTGTCACAGGAGATCGCGAAGCTGGCATCATCGGCTGCCCGCGGTCGTCTGGATGCTTTTCCCGCCCTACAAACAGCATATAGCAAGTTCAAGGACATTCTCCAATACCAGATGAGAGCAACTCAAGATCTGGCTGCTGTACAGATGCTGAATAAGGACTGGAAAGCTTACGGTCAGAATATCGATACCATCCTGCAACGCCGCGAAGTTGTGACCTCCATGCGTTCTTATATTAACAATATTAATGAACAGATCCCGACTCTGCTGGCTTTATCCGACGAGGTGGTGGCAACCATGACACGCCAGGGTGCAGCGGCAGACCAGGTCTATATCGCGACCCGGCAGCTTATGTTAACCCAGCGTATTTCCAGTAACGTGTCCCTGGTACTGGAAGGTGGTGAAGGTGCGGTAACCGCGGCTGACCGTTTCGGTCGTGACGCGGCATTGTTTGGTTCAGTCATTCAGTCTATGTTACGAGGAAATCCTGCCAAGCGAATTCAAAAGATCACCAATCCCAACGAACGT
>JASFLL010000008.1:0-12452 GCA_050118115.1 Thioalkalispiraceae bacterium | reverse complement strand
CCAGCCAGAAGAATACCACCCGGAAATCGACACCGGCGTACACACCATGATGGTACTGCAACAGGCAACCCGGCTCTCCGATGATACACGGGTACGATTTGCCGCCCTGACCCATGACCTGGGCAAGGCCCTTACCCCCAAAGATGAATTACCGCAACATATCGGGCATGAGGAAGCCGGGGTACCGCTGGTCAAGGCGCTGTGTAAACGGTTACGGGTACCGCGTGAATATCGTGACCTGGCGATACATGTGGCGGAGTATCACCTTTACTATCATCGCGCCAAAGAACTTAAACCCGGCACTATCTTAAAACTGATCAAGAACCTGGATGCCTTTCGTCGTCCCGAGCGGTTTGACCTGTTTTTACTGGCCTGCGAGGCTGACTCACGAGGCCGGCCCGGGTATGAAGATCGGGTCACGATCAAACCGCAGCTACTAAAAGCTGCGTTTAAAGCGGCAGCCGAAGTAGAAGTGCAACCCATTATCGAGCGAGGCTTTGAAGGGGATGCGATTGCGCGCGAGCTTGATCAACAACGGATTAAAGCGATAAAACACAGTCTTCCAAAAGAGTCGAGCCCAACTGTTTAGCTCGTGCGAGCCTATATCAATTGATAATACGCATTTCGCCCATAAATTACGTATAATTGTCCACCCCTGTTATATATCCATAACCACCGAGTTTATATGAGTACTAATATCCCCAAAGTAGGTTTTATCAGTCTTGGCTGTCCCAAAGCCCTGGTCGATTCCGAAAATATTCTGACCCAGTTACGTGCCGAAGGATACGATCTGGTACCCAGTTACGATTCGGCGGATCTTGTTGTGGTCAACACCTGTGGCTTTATCGATGATGCCATTGCCGAATCACTGGAATCCATTGGTGAAGCCCTGGATGAAAATGGCAAGGTCATCGTGACCGGTTGTCTGGGTGCCAAGGGTGATATTGTCCAGCAAACCTACCCCGGGGTGCTGGCGGTAACCGGGCCGCATGCCCAACAGGAAGTGATGCAGGCGATCCACACCCACCTGCCAAAACCCCATGACCCTTTCGCGGATCTGGTACCCAAACAGGGTATAAAACTGACACCTCAGCATTACGCCTATTTAAAAATTTCTGAAGGCTGTAATCATCGCTGTACGTTTTGCATTATCCCCCATCTACGTGGTGACCTGGTTAGTCGCCCTGTCGGTGAAGTAATGCAGGAAGCTGAAAACCTGGTCAACGCGGGGGTGAAAGAATTACTGGTAATTTCACAGGACACCAGCGCCTATGGAGTCGATATTAAATATCGTACCGGCTTCTGGCAGGGTCGTCCGATAAAAACCCGCATGACTGAGCTCGCCTCAGCACTGGCTGAGTTTGGCATCTGGACACGCCTGCATTATGTTTATCCTTACCCACATGTCGATGAAGTGATTCCATTAATGGCAGAGCAACGCATCCTGCCTTATCTGGATATCCCCTTCCAGCATGCCAGTCAGTCTGTTTTAAAAGCCATGAAACGTCCGGCAAATAGTGAAAATGTATTAAAACGCATTGAAAACTGGCGAAGCATTTGTCCGGAGATTGCCCTGCGTTCAACTTTCATTGTTGGCTTTCCCGGAGAGACAGAGCAGGACTTTGATGAACTCCTCGATTTTCTTGACGAGGCACAACTGGATCGCGTGGGCTGTTTTACTTATTCCGAAGTTGAAGGCGCAACATCAAACCAGCTACCCGATCATGTCGATGAAGAAACCAAACAGGATCGCCTGGAGCGCTTCATGAGCAAACAGGCTGAAATCAGCACAACAAAGTTGAAACAGAAAATTGGAACCAGTATGACTGTGCTGGTCGATGCAATTGAAGATGATGGTACCATCATTGCGCGTTCCTATGCCGATGCCCCTGAGATCGATGGTCTGGTAATAGTCGAACCGACGGATAAAGCCCAGGTCGGCGAGTTCCTTGAGGTTACCATTACCAATAGTGACGAACATGACCTTTATGCCAATGTGAAGTAACCAGGAGTTCAGCGTGCAGGATAACAATTTGTATCGACCGCCCCAGAGTTCTTTACTGGATAGCAGGAGTCAGTCCCCAAAACGCATCGGTATTGGTAGACGTTTTTTGATTACCCTCTACTGGTCTTTCCCAATCTTTGCAGTCATCTCTGTACTAAACACAGAAATGGATCAATGGTTCGCGGTGATTGCTGGCTCTTTAATCATTGCCCTGTTTTGCGGTCTGGTCGCCATGTGTATTCCCACCCGTTATAAAATTATTTTTGTGCCCATTGGAGTGCTCGCTGGTTTTGGACTTGCTTTATTAACCGCCAGCCACTGAAAGGCAACATTACAAAATAACTATTTTGGGCGGAAATTGCTTAACAAGTGTGCGTAACAATGTCAGTAAAATAATTTTAACCGCATGAACTGCACAAAGATGATGCATTTTACATATATATAGTCGCTAGTGTATTTCATTTCGCCATTTATGTTTTGTTCCCGTCAAAATTTAACAGGCATCTTCACATCGCTCTATTGCTAACCATCCAAACTCATTGCGCTTTCATTTTTAGCTAATTTTCTGGTAACCTTAGTAATAGTAGAAAAGATAATAATTATAAATACTTACCAGGTAACCAGTGTGTATAATATTCGACCGGCAACTATTGAAGATGTCGATAATATTTACTCGTTGATCTATGAGTCGATTAACGAGTTATGTAAGCAATATTATCCACAACAAAAAATCGATTCATTCCTGCATAGCCTTCCCAGTAAAGTTCTTTATTATAAGTGGCTCACCGACAGGATCATGATCGTTTGTTGTGAAGGGAAAACGATCGTTGGCTTTGGTCAATTCGATCCGACCGAATCATTTATTGATGCAATCTACGTAGACCCCAATCATATCGGCAGGGGAGTCGGCACCAAGATAATGAATTACCTTGAAGAGGTTACCCGTTCATTAAATAAAACTGAAATCTGTATCAATGCATCCATTAACGCCATCAACTTCTATGAGAAGTGTGGCTACCAGCAACAGGGAACTTTTTACATAGATTGTAGAGACGGGAGCAAGTTTGAAACGATAAGATTTTGTAAACAGCTTGTTGTTCCAGTATCCTGATTTACTTTTCCGCCAGCACGATTGCTCTTGTGGGAGCCGGATAACCTTCGATCGTTTTAGTATGATCGTTCGGGTCAAGATAATCTTCAAGCGATTGATATTGCATCCAGTCAGTGACCCGCTGTTCTTCAATACTGGTCATCGTTACGTCGATACAGCGTATTTTGTTAAATCCTGTTTGTTTTAGCCAGTGCTCCAGTGTCTTGACACTGGGTATCGCCCAGATATTTTTCATCTGTGCATAGCGTCCTTCTGGCACCAGCACCTCGCCAAAACTTTCATCAATCACCAGGGTTTCCAGAACAAGTTCACCTTCATCACGTAAACAGTTTCGAAGCTCCTGTAAGTGCTGTTGGGGATCACGGCGATGATAGAGGATCCCCATGGAAAACACGGAATCAAAACAATTCAGATCCGTCGGCAGGTCCTCAATCCCGATCGGTACCACATTGACATGATGATCCTGGATATACCGCTGCATAGCAAAATACTGCATAACGAAAACAATCGTAGGATCAATGCCGAGCACAAAATCTGCCGCAGCGCCGCGCATGCGCCAGCAGTGATAACCACTGCCACAACCTATATCCAGAACCTTGCGTCCTGACAAAGGTGCAATATGATCCGCCAGTCGATCCCATTTCCAGTCTGAACGCCACTCTGTATCGATATAATGGCCGAATAAATTGAAAGGTCCCTTACGCCAGGGATGAAAATGTTGCAACTGTGCCAGCAAATGATCATGTTGATCTTCTGTAAGATCGGCTTCGATACCAACTTCGATTGCTGGCTGATTTAGATCAACGAGAGTAGGAATTGCGTCAGGCAGATGATTTAACACCTTCTGCCATTCGGAAAATTTGCCATGTTTTTCAAAGCGCGGCAACAGAGTCGGTTTTAGTTTTTCAGCCCAGCCAGACAGCCCCAGATCAGCAAGTTGATCATACAGGTAATGATGATACATGGATTCAGAATTCAGAGTTTCACCGCACAAAAAGACATAAAATTAAAACACTGAAACCAGCTGCTGACAAATCCAAAACCCGCTTCGCTTAATCTTTTCATATTTGTATCAGGAGTATCGGGGATAAGCACATTTTCGAGGGCTGTGCGCTTCTGACTGATTTCCAGTTCACTATAACCATTGGCACGTTTAAATTCACCATGCAACTCATCATAAAAATCCTGCTGGTGCTGATCTTCGCTAATCACTTTCTCGGAAAGAATGAGTGCACCACCCTGGTTCAGACCTTTATATATATTTTCTAACAACCTGGCGCGCGCATCAGGCGGCAAAAACTGCAGGGTGAAGTTAATAACAACTAAAGAAGCATTTTCGATACTGACATTAAGAATATCTTCACAAATAACATCAACCGGTGTCAGAGAAGTATCCTGACTTATATTCGTTTGACATTGTTCTACCATCGCAGGTGCATTATCTATGGCAATGATTTTACAGCCAGCTGTTAAAATTCGGCGACGCAACGACAAAGTGGCAGCACCCAATGAACAACCCAGGTCATATATATTTGTATTGGCCTGCACATACTTACTGGCAAACACACCTAATACAGGAATAATTGTGTCATAACCGGGTACCGAACGACGAATCATGTCCGGAAAGACATTTGCCACTTTTTCATCAAACACAAAGTCAACCAGCATGCCTGATGGTTCAGCATAAATCCGGTCGCGGTTACCAGCCTCTTTTTTCTTCATAATGACCCGTTAGATAAATATATAAAGCAGGGCAACACCCAGTACGAGACGATAAATCACAAAAGGCAGCATACCCATTCTATCGAGCAATTTAAGAAAATAATGTATGCATATGTATGCGCAGATAGCTGATAGTACAACGCCTATCGCGATCGAGGTCCAGTCCACGTGTGGCAACTCGATTAACTGCAGACTTTTATAGCCACCTGCCATTACGATAGCCGGGATCGATAATAAAAACGAAAAGCGCGCAGATGCCTGCCGGGTGAAACCAAGCAGTAATGCGGCCGTCATGGTGATCCCGGATCGGGATGTACCTGGAATCAAGGCAAGTACCTGCGCCGTCCCGATCCAGAATGCCCCTGTCCAGGTAAGCGTTTTGAGCTCACGGTTGCGTGGTGTAAACCAGTCGGCGACGCCAAGTAATAGCCCAAATCCAATCGTCGCCCATGCGATCACGATCGGAGACCGAAATACCGTTTCGGCCAGATCATTTAACAATAAACCACCCACACCGACTGGGATTGATCCAATAATCACCGCCCAGCCCAGACGACTTTCAGGCGTTTGCTCACCTTCTTTGATCGACAGGGTCCAGGCTTTGAGCATCTGCATGACATCCTGCCGAAAGTAATAAACTACAGCCGTCAGGGTACCCACATGGACGGCAACATCAAAGGCCAGTCCCTGATCCGGCCAGTCGACCACCACGGGTACCAGCACCAGGTGCGCCGAACTTGAGATCGGTAAAAATTCAGTAAGCCCCTGCACAATAGCAAGGATGATAATTTGCATGAGTGTCATATAGATTTCTCTTTATTATATTTAGAGTAAGTGGCGAATATCATGCTGCTCAAAACCAGTCACATCGCCCTCATAATTTTTGGTAAACGCCATCACTTTAAAACTTTCCCCCATCTCACCAGGCAAGGTTAAGCGTTTAATCTCACCTGACGCCTGTAGAAAGTCAGGTAACTCCTGCTGCTGCGGATCAATGAGTGATAATATTCCCGTATTAAGTAGAAAGTGTGCCTGGCTGGCAAAGCCAACCACTTCCATTCCTCCCTCAATGGCAGCATCAGCCATCGCGGTAAAATCAATGTGCGCAGTAATATCCTGTATTCCTGGCAAGATCAAGGGATCGCTATGCGCACGATGTTGATAGTGGCACATCAGAGTCCCCATACTACGTTGCGCATGATAATAACTACTACGTGGATAACCATAATCAACTATCAAAACCACACCGGAATCGATACTGCTGGCAAGTGACCTGATCCAGTCTTCCGCAATAAAATTGACTTCGGAATAATAAGGAGTGACTTCGCTTATCGTGGTAGTCTGTTTTAACTCCTCGACACGCGCTAACAGGCGTGGATCACTCGCCGGAACATATGTATATGCCAGTTTGTCATTTTTCCAAACAACGAATTCCTCGAAGACTTCATTGTTGTCTAGCTTAAATCGCTTAACCGGCATGGCATCCAGTAACTCGTTGGCAACCACCACACCCTTAAAACTTTTCGGTAAATCATCCAGCCAAATTACTCTATCGACAAGCTCAGGCAATGCGGCATGAATATTTCGTTGCTGTCGTTCGCGAAGTTCGCTACTCAGTTCAAGGATATAATACGTATCGGGTAAGATGCCCTTATCATTTAAACCATTCAACATAGAAATCGCTAACTGACCACTGCCTGCACCGACTTCCAGAACTTCACGACCAACACTGGTCTGTGCAATAACGTTTGCCAGGCATTGGCCAAAAAATGGCGAAACTTCTGGTGCCGTAATAAAGTCGCCCAGTTGCCCAAATTTTTCAGTCCCGCAACGATAGTATCCCAGTCCCGGTTCAAACAATGCAGCCTGCATAAATTGCTGGAATGAAATTTTGCCCTGCGCCGACTGGATCATTGCCTTAATCGCTGTAAGAGTATGTTGACTATGGACCAGTGAATCCTGATCTGGTTCAGGTAAACCCTGAGATTGTGTTTGATAAGATGATGGTGGCTTGTTTATCGACATAGGGACGCTGACATATTAAAGGTGTGTTGTAGTAAGATCTGGGTTAAAGTGTTGAGCAGGATCTAATGCGAATAACAGTAAGCTAAGGATACCATAATGAGTGAACACAAGGTGGCGTTAATCACCGGCGGCTCACACCGTATTGGGGCAACAACCGCACGCACCTTACATGCTGCCGGTATCAATATCGTACTTCACTACCTCAGCTCCCGGGTCGCGGCCCAGAAGCTGCAGGAAGAACTTAACGCCATACGCGATAATTCCGTGGTACTGGTCCAGGCCGAGTTATTATCGGAAAAAGCCCTGCCGGCCCTGGTCACGGAGGCAAAAAATGCCTGGGGACGCCTGGATATACTTATTAATAACGCCTCCACCTTTTACCGTACGCCGGTGAATGCGGCAACGCAGGCCCAGTGGGATGACCTGTTTGGTACCAATGCGCGAGCCCCCTTTTTCCTGTCCCAGGCAGCCGCTCCCTATTTGAAAATCAGCAAGGGCTGTATCATCAATATGATCGATATCCATGCGGAGCGTCCACTCAAGGAACACACGCTTTATTGCATGGCCAAGGCCAGCCTGGCCATGATGACCAAGTCCCTGGCTCGTGAACTGGGCCCTGAAATACGCGTCAACGGTGTCGCACCCGGTGCAATTATGTGGCCCGAGGACCTGGATGAAGTCACCAAGCAACGCATCGTGTCACGCACCTTTTTGAAAAGAAAAGGGGATGCCGAAGATATTGCCAAAACGATTTTATTCCTCGCCCAGGATGCACCCTACATCACCGGGCAGATCATTTCGGTTTGTGGTGGGCGATCGCTGCACAGCTAGTTACTGAAGGCATTTCAGCTCAAGCCTCTATTGGCCACAATGATTGTGACTCCTGATCAAAACTTTGCCAGAGTTCCGCGTAAGTTTTTTTTTCGATGGGATGTTTTAAGTCTGGCGCAATCTCGGCCAGGGGTTTTAGCACAAAGGCATTGAACAGGATTTCATCACGCGGTATTTTTAGTTTACCCTGTTCAAATATTTTATCGTCGTACAACAATAAGTCGAGATCCAGAGTACGTGATGAAAACTTTGGTCCACTTCGATCGCGTCCATGCTGATCTTCAATCTGATGTAAGCGATCTGCAACAGCTGTAATACCCAGATCAGTCTCGGCACGCACCACCAGGTTAATAAAATTCTCTCCTTCAAAGCCTACAGACTTACTTTCATAGTGCGTCGAACAAACAATATGACCAAACGCCTGCCTGAGATCATCAAGCGCAGATCTAATATTTTCGCCAGGATTAATATTGCTGCCAATGCTGATATAGATGGTTGCCATCCTCAGACCTTATGGTTTATTGATTCCCACGCTCGATGATAATACCTACCCCACTGGCACCTCTGATTGCACCACTCTTGTTTAGCTTGAGGCGAATCCAGGGAACTTTGAATTCATTTAATATAAGCTGGGCTACTTTCTCAGCCAGGGTTTCCACCAACTGAAACTCACTGTCTTCAACAAACTGAATCACGCGTTTGGCTACGGCCTTATAATCCAGGGTATCGTCAATATGATCGGTGCTGGCGGCTTTTTTGATATCGGCGCCCATTTCCAGATCAAAAATAACGGTCTGCTTAATTTTACGCTCCCAGTCAAAGATGCCAATGACCGTCTCGATACGTAAATCTGAAAGAAAAATAATATCCATAGATGAATCATATCAAACTCGAATTGTGGTTAATACGGACAATTTATGCTTATAATCTGCGGCTATGCTGATACTTGAAGAGATACTCTTTATCGTTGCTGCCTATTTAATCGGCTCAGTTTCTACCGCCATTGTTGTTTGCAAACTCATGGGCCTGCCAGACCCACGCAGTGGCGGTTCAGGAAATCCCGGTGCCACCAATGTATTGCGTATCGGCGGCAAGAAGGCCGCCGCCATTACCCTGTTTGGCGACATGCTCAAGGGCTTTGTCCCGGTTTTTGTAGCCTCATTTTTTAACCTCAGCCCACTCGCCTTTGCCTTCATCGGCTTCGCGGCCTTCATCGGTCACCTGTTTCCCATATTTTTTGGCTTTAAAGGTGGCAAAGGCGTCGCTACCATGCTCGGGGTCCTGTTTGGTATTCACTGGGCGGTGGGACTGGCCAGCGCCCTGACCTGGTTAATCATGGCCAAGGTCTTCAAAATTTCTTCTCTGTCAGCGCTGATCGCGACTTTGTTAGCACCACTTTATATCTATTTATTATTTGGACTTTATTTAAAACTGGATAGTCAGCAATACATCCCGTTAATCATTTCTACAGGTGCCATGACTGCTATTCTCTTCTATCGACATCGCAGCAATATTGTAAGACTGTTGCGCGGCGAAGAAGATAAAATTGGCAAATCTTCCTGATTCCTCGGCAATTAGTTACCTGGCCCTGGAACTTATTTCTGACTGCTAACTTTTCTTTGCAAGAAAAGAAAAGTGATGGCAACAAGCATTGCTGTGAATACGATCGTTATCAACGCTACGATATTCTGCAGCAACGATGGGGCAAACAAAAGCAGTATTCCTAACCCCAACATCATCGTACCGGAAAAGAGTTTTAAGCCACGACCTTCCCCTTTCTGCAGTCTGCGCACACTCATCGTGCTGACAAATATCAAAACGATAATTAACAGTGGTACGATATAAACCAGGTTATATAACACCAGGTATGCATAATATTGCATGGTAGTGAGATCACTTAAGGTTAGTATGCGTGTATAGACCATCGGAAATCCGGCCGTACATAAAAACTCATACATATTTGCAAACAGTGCCAGGCCAACAGTAGCGGAGATCAACATGGTTAATGAGCGCGCCTGTAACAGGTCACGCATTCGCTGAAATAACTTTGGTTTCGCCTGTTCTGATAATGTAAGACTGACACCTTGCCTGAACCAGAAGAAATCCTTGATATTGATCAGGCCGACAACGACCGCCACCACTGCAGCCAGGACTGTAATCACATCAAGCTGACCGATGACTCGAAACAGGTTTAGCCAGGCAGTCATAAACAGAAAATACATTAGCCCCGAGAAAAACACGAAGACCCCACCCACCAACAGCATACGCCTGCGATTGCGTGTATGAATCAGCAAACTCAACAGGAACATCAGGACAAAGAACGCACATGGATTTAAGGCATCGACGGCGGCAATGACCAGGGTCATCATCGGCAGGCTGCTGACCCCGACCTGCATGGCCCCAACAAAAGGTAATTCCAGGACAAGCGGTCCACTTTCATTGCCGACAAAACCCTGCAGGCTCGCATTAGTCGCCAGGTGTTGCTGGCAACGATCGATTATAGATTCGATTTGCCCTGGAGTAATGGCCTCATCAAAACCCGTGAGCATCGTATTACAGATAAAGAAAGCGGGTACGGACCGGGCCGACTTGCCCAGGGCACTGGCCATTACTTCATAGCGGGTAACATTGTCGGGCTCACCAACTAACTGGTAGCTGTGCACAACGATATTATCCCGTTGCAATTCAAGGTTTTCGATATACGGCCGGGCCGCCTGGCAATGGGGACATTTACTTGACCAGTAAAAATAGATATCTAGTGTCGGCAGCGTATCAGTATGTCGCTGATACCAGGTAGCATCACCCAGTGCAGTCGTGGCTGCCGGTAAAGAGGCACTGAGCAAAACCAGTAAAAGGAAAATAAGCTTACGCATAACGTAAGACTAGTCGTCACCTCCTGCTTGTCACCGGCGGCAGGCTTTCCAGTGACCAACGCGCCTGTGATTTGAATGCGAGGTCTTCGTGCTGACCTGCCAACAAACGCTGGCAACCCGTGTAGGCGATCATGGCGGCGTTGTCGGTGCAGAATTCGTTTTGTGGATAATGCACCTGATAGCCTTTATCCTCGGCCAGCTGATCCAGGCGGGCACGTAATTTACGGTTGGCGCTGACCCCGCCGGCCATCACCAGCGTAGTCAGGCCGGTTTGTTCCAGTGCACGGCGACATTTGATAAACAGGGTCTCTACCACTGCGTGTTCAAAGGCATAGGCAATGTCCGCTTTGGTTTGTTCATCATCACCCTGTTCCTTTAATGTATATAGGGCAAAAGTCTTGAGGCCACTAAAGCTAAAATCCAGTCCCGGCCGATCGGTCATGGGGCGGGGAAAGCTAAAGCGATCCGGGTTACCTTTTTTGGCCAGCTCCGCGAGGGCAGGCCCGCCGGGGTAAGGCAGGTTTAACAGCTTGGCAGTCTTATCAAAGGCCTCACCGGCGGCGTCATCCAGCGATTCGCCCAGAAGTGTGTACTTACCAATGTCATCGACCTGCACCAGCTGGGTATGGCCACCGGAGACCAGTAAAGCCACGAAAGGGAAGCTCGGCGGATTGGGATCCAGCATTGGGGCGAGCAGATGACCTTCCATATGGTGCACGGCGATGGCGGGCTTACCCAGCGCAAAGGCCAGGCTGCGGCCCAGGGTGGTCCCGACCAACAGCGCACCCAGTAGTCCGGGGCCGGCAGTATAGGCGATACCGTCGAGGTCAGTAAGTGCTAACCTGGCTTCATCGCAGACCTGGCGAATTAGGGGCGTAAGCTTACGAATATGGTCACGGGAAGCCAGCTCAGGCACAACCCCGCCATATTTGGCATGGAGCTCTATCTGTGAATAGACTTCATGGGCCAAAAGACCCTGCTCACTGTCATAGATTGCCGTGGCGGTTTCGTCACAGGAGGTTTCGATGCCGAGTACTAACATGCCTAATATTTTGCCCTTTTTGGTCGATATTTGCGTCTCGATCTTTGCAATAACGACACAAGATCAGTAGAATTGCGCGCCTTTATACCGTTAAACCTAAGGAAGTGAAAGCTATATGCCTTCAGTGAAAGTCAGAGAGAACGAACCATTCGATATCGCGCTTCGCCGTTTTAAGCGGTCTTGCGAAAAAGCCGGTGTTTTATCCGAAGTTCGCCGTCGCGAATTTTATGAAAAGCCGACTTCTATCCGTAAGCGTAAAATGGCTGCGGCTGTAAAACGCCACCAGAAGAAAGTTAGCCGCGATCGTCTACGTCGTACTCGCCTCTATTAAGCCAATCCATTTATATCGCCCGTGAGCCTGCCATGTCTCTGATAACTAAAATTCAGGATGACGTCAAAGCAGCGATGCGCAGCAAGGACAAAGAACGCCTTGCCACTTTGCGCCTGATCACCGCGGCGATTAAACAAAAAGAAGTCGACGAGCGTATTGAGCTGGATGATGCCGGTGCATTATCTGTGCTCGAGAAAATGCTCAAGCAACGCAAAGACTCCATTGAACAATTTGGCAAGGCAGGTCGTGACGATCTGATCGCCAAGGAAGAAGCGGAAGTTACCGTGATTCAGGAATACATGCCTGAACAGATGAGCGAAGCAGAAATTGCTGCCATTGTCGATGCTGCTGTTGCCAGTACCGGTGCCGAAAGTATGAAAGACATGGGCAAGGTCATGGGCCAGGTCAAACCCCAGGTGGCAGGCAAGGCAGACATGGGCCTGGTGAGCAAGCTGGTCAAGGCCAAACTTTCTTAGCCCTATCACCTTCTCTTAGGTAAAAAACCCCTCTAA
>JASFLL010000007.1:0-13039 GCA_050118115.1 Thioalkalispiraceae bacterium | reverse complement strand
CCCAGAGTCTGACCTTCTTCCGGATAAGCAAAGATAAGGTCAATATCGGATGAGAGATTCAATTCATGACCACCCAGTTTGCCCATGCCAAGCACAACTA
Organism: Thioalkalispiraceae bacterium; assembly: GCA_050118115.1. Taxonomy (GTDB): domain Bacteria; phylum Pseudomonadota; class Gammaproteobacteria; order UBA6429; family Thiohalophilaceae; genus SZUA-24. Next base: position 12,939 of record JASFLL010000007.1, on the reverse strand, counting down.
AATGTTGAGCCACACCATTCTCATCTTTTGGCGTGCCGTATTCCTCGCAGCACCACTTATATATATGTTCTAGAGCCAGTTCTACACAGGTATCGGCCAGCTCAGACAAATCACGCATGGTCTCCACCAGGTCAGCCCAACCCGCCAGGTCGCGCCAGATGATACGAATCATTTCACGCTGCCGGAACTGGCGCAGGTGTTTTACCAGGTCTGCTTCATTGCTAATCGAATGTAGTCGTTCAGTGAGAATTGCAGTTATTTTCCCAGCTTCGTAGCTCTGAAACAGATAACCTGTTTCCTGCAAGTCATATAAAATTTCAGGAAACCTGAGGCACAAGCGCGCTACATATTCACTGCTAACAAACACAGCCTGCACCGTCTCCATAACCTCGGCTGACCATTTAAACTGTGCAGACAACTCCGACCACTCCTTTAGGGTGTGATCAGCATTCTCTAGCAAGGTACTGGGAATATTATTGTTTTGCATGTGAATAGTTTATCAGCCAACGATACTGAGTGAAATTTTATCTCTATCGCATAAAAAAACCCCGCTTGAAATAGCGGGGTTTTTATAGTGCCTAGTCAGGGTTAGGCATTTTGCGTCAGTACAAGGCATGTTCAAACGAGCAGCGGAGCGAAGAACACAACGCCGTCATGGCGCAAAAGGGCAAGCCTGAATTACATCATGCCGCCCATGCCACCCATACCGCCCATGCCACCCATATCAGGTGCAGCAGCGTTATCGTCAGAAGGCAGATCAGCAACCATGGCTTCGGTAGTAATCATCAGACCCGCAACCGATGCCGCATTTTGTAATGCAGAACGGGTTACTTTAGTTGGATCCAGGATACCCATTTCTACCATGTCACCGTACTCACCGGTCGCAGCATTGAAACCAAAGTTTTCTTTACCTTCTGTAACTTTGTTCAATACGACTGATGCTTCACCACCGGCGTTCGATACGATAGTACGCAGGGGTTCAGTCATGGCACGACGGGCGATTCCAATACCAACGTCCTGATCGTGGTTGTCACCTGTTAACTTGCCCAATGTTGATTCAGCACGAACCAGGGCAACACCACCACCCGGTACCACGCCTTCTTCAACCGCGGCGCGAGTTGCGTGTAAGGCATCTTCAACGCGGGCTTTCTTTTCTTTCATTTCAACTTCAGTGGCCGCACCAACTTTAATTACAGCAACACCGCCGGCTAATTTAGCAACGCGTTCCTGAAGTTTCTCACGATCGTAGTCGGAAGTAGCTTCTTCGATTTGTGCACGAATCTGACCAACACGATCTTCGATATCTTTAGGTATACCGGCACCATCAATGACAGTGGTCTCTTCCTTGGTTACCTGGATCTTCTTGGCAGAACCCAGATCATCCAACGTTGCTTTCTCAAGACTCAGACCAACTTCTTCAGAAATTACAGTACCACCGGTCAGCACCGCGATGTCTTGCAACATAGCTTTACGACGGTCACCAAAACCAGGTGCCTTGACTGCGGCAACTTTAACGATACCGCGGATGTTATTCACGACCAGGGTTGCCAGTGCTTCACCTTCGATATCTTCGGCAATAATCAGTAATGGCTTACCAGATTTAGCTACACCTTCCAGTACCGGCAGCAGGTCACGGATGTTAGAGATCTTCTTATCATGTAACAGCACGTAGGGTTCTTCCAGTTCGGCGCTCATGCTCTGCTGGTTGTTGATGAAGTAAGGAGACAGGTAACCACGGTCAAACTGCATACCTTCAACCACATCCAGTTCATTTTGCAGACCTGAACCTTCTTCAACGGTGATAACACCTTCTTTACCCACTTTGTCCATAGCATCGGCAATGATGTTACCGATTTCAGAATCTGAGTTGGCAGAGATAGTACCAACCTGGGCAATCGCCTTGTTGTCTGAACATGGCTTGGATTGAGTTTTTAACTGCTCAACAGCGGCAGTAACCGCTTTATCAATACCGCGTTTCAGGTCCATGGGGTTCATACCGGCGGCCACTGCTTTCATGCCTTCAGTCAGGATTGACTGGGCAAGGACAGTCGCAGTGGTGGTACCGTCACCGGCTACATCAGAAGTCTGGGAAGAAACTTCCTTCACCATCTGTGCGCCCATGTTCTCAAACTTGTCTTTCAACTCGATTTCTTTGGCAACCGAGACACCGTCTTTTGTAATGGTCGGAGCACCAAAGCTCTTGTCTAATACAACATTACGACCTTTTGGACCCAGCGTAACCTTTACGGCGTTGGCCAGGGTATTTACACCAGCCAGCATGCGTTGGCGGGCGTCATCAGAAAATTTAACTTCTTTTGCACTCATTGCTATTTCCTCTTAACTTGAATTCTATTTGTTTAGAGATGGGGTGGTCGAACTTACCCTTCTAATACACCCATGATGTCTTCTTCTCTCAGGACCAGTAATTCTTCACCATCGACTTTGACTTCGTTGCCGGCAAACTTGCCAAACAGAACCTTGTCTCCGGCTTTGACATCCAGTGGGCGAACCTCACCACTTTCCAGGATTTTGCCATTACCCACCGCAACAATTTCACCCTGCGCAGGTTTTTCGGTTGCTGAATCAGGGATCACAATGCCGCCCGCGCTGGTGCGCTCTTCTTCCATGCGGCGGACGATAACTCGGTCATGTAGGGGACGAATCTTCATTCGTAATTCTCCTTAAAAATTATTTTAATTTCAGTTGCTTACAAAATTCTTTTGGTTTGCCTGGCGAGCTTTGTTAGCACTCTCCTGCGATGAGTGCTAATTTTAGCGACCAATCCCAACCTGTCAAGGACAGCCTTGTTGATATTGCATGTTGCCCTTGCAGCTCAGATTCCGCAGAAATAGCCGGCGCACCAGGCTCCCTTTCTGGCTGGATCAATGCGTCCATTTATACTGATATCAAGGGCTGCAGGTGTAATTGAGGGTAGATAATCCGGTTTTTTTGAGACCGGCAGTCATTTCCTGGCAGAACCAGGCGTCTGTATAAGAATCCTGATTTCCTGGCCTGCAGCCTTGAGTTGAAATCTTGCTTCCTCATACTCCGGCGGGCCAAACCTGACACGGACATTGTTTGAGAAACCATACTCCTCTTTAGGAATGCCCAGTGAGTTTAAATCCAGATTATTGTTGTTGTTTTCATCGTGAAACACCTTGATGGCGTATTCTCCTTTCGGTAGTGATTCAATTACGAGGCTGGCTTTGCCATTGTGGATTGTGGTGCTTACCTTTCGAAATGGCAGTGGGTCATCCTTTTGCGCCTCAAAGGCCTCACGCGTATTAGTAATCGCTATACGGACCACACCTTTATCGTTTCTAAAGCCATTCATGGTCAGGCGCAGGTCCACAACATGGTCATCCGCCAGGGCATTGGTCATAAAAACGGATAAAAATATTAAAAACGCCAAGCGCATTACAGGAGCCGATTCTGTTGACTATGCATATCATTATAGCTGCCTTCATGGCCTGCAATTGAGGTGTTTATTGTTTCTAAACTGCGACTAGAGAGCGGTTTAAACTGGCATTTCTGGATAGCTGAGCAAAACGTCAATCATCATGGCGATCATAATCACCATCGATATACTTACCACCATGTTGCGATTCTCGCGGATGGGGGTAAATTTTCACAATCGTCCCGCTTCTTTCCAGAAGCCAAAGTGCCAGCGCCTTACGCAGGGGGGGGATAAGCAGCAGAAAACCAATACTGTCCGTAAAAAATCCCGGGGTCAGTAACAGCATGCCCGCAAAGAACAGCATCATGCCCTCAAGCATCTCCACTGCAGGCAACTCTCCCTGTTGCATCTGATTCTGAACTTTGCGCATGGTCGAGATCCCCTGATGGCGCAATAAGGCTATGCCAATTACTGCCGTTACCAGGATCAGCAATATGGTCTGGAAGGCTCCAATCACGCCACCTACTTTGATGAACAGGTATATTTCAATCAGTGGAGTGAGAATAAATAGCGCCAGTAAAATTGGCATGATACGCATGATTAATCCATAACCTTTTGATAATGTGATTTATTTTTTTCCATAAGCCAGCCCGCACACCCTTTATCGATATTGTTCGCCGCGCAGTAGCTTTAACAGGGCCTGCTTGTTACATTTGGGCTTATGACGCCAATTTCAAGTGACCAGGATTCCCCAACAGGAGAAGGTTTGGATACCCCCGATACGACACACAAAATTCTCATGACAACACTCCCGGATGAGGATCAGGCCAGAGATATCGCGGAGATGCTGGTGACAGAGAAACTGGCGGCCTGTATAAACATCCTGCCCATGATGACCTCCATTTATGAATGGGAAGGCAAAGTGGAGCAGGGTGAAGAACACCTGCTGTTGATCAAGACTGATCAGCACAGCATTGAGGCAATCCAAAATGTCATTCTGGACGTACACCCCTATGAACTTCCAGAAATTGTGGTAGTCCCAATCGTTGGCGGTTATGAACCCTACTTAAAATGGATAAGTGAATCGGTACAATAATATGATAAAAATCAAAAAGTTACTTCTGCTTGCGGTGATCGCCGTAGTTGCGAATATGGGTGCTTTTATTTCGCTGGCCCACGCTGATGAACCACTCCCCCCTGAAGAGGCATTCAAGTTCGACGCAACAGCCGATGGTAATAGCATCAAGGCCAGCTGGACCGCCGCAGATGGCTATTACATGTATCGAGACAAGATTCACTTCGAATCCGGCACTCCAGGCATTGAGCTGGGCAGCCCGGACTACCCCAAGGGCAAAATGAAACACGGCATCACACCCGATGGCAAGGAAGGTGAAGTTGAGACCTATATGCACACGGTAACCATCAATGTGCCGGTCACCAAGGGTAGTGGTGAACTTAAATTAATAGCCTACTCACAAGGCTGTGCCGAAGAACTCGGTATTTGCTATCCCCCCCAAAAACGCGAGATGACCCTGACTCTGGCTACGGCAACAGATACAGCGGTGGGTGGCATCAACGAGCTGAGCTCGGCATTGGGGTTGAGTGGTGCGGGCGATATGGCGACCGACGAACCATTACTTGCGGAACAGGCATTTAAATATAGTGCGCGTATCGAGGGTAACAAACTCATTGCGACCTGGACGGTTGCCAAAGATTACTACATGTACAAAGAGAAGTTTCATTTTGAATCCAAAACCCCAGGCGTCACTTTCGGCCAACCTGAGATACCCAAGGGCAAAATGAAACATGGCATTACACCCGATGGCAAGGAAGGTGAAGTCGAGACCTACATGGATCAAGTGACCATTACCGTACCGATTCTTGCTAATAAAACAGGTATCACAAATTTAAATTATGTCGCTACTGGACAAGGTTGTGCTGAAGTGTTCGGGATTTGTTATCCACCTCGTAAACTCAGTGAAAGCATCTCGACAGAAACGGCATTTAGTGTCGCTTCAAATGCGGACACTAACGTCACCACAAAACCACAGGCATCCACTGACTTCGTGTCAGAGCAGGATCGTTCGGCTGAAGTGCTTGCCTCAGGCAATACGTTCAAAATTATCGTGTTCTTCTTCCTGGGTGGCTTGTTGCTGGCCTTTACAGCCTGCATGTATCCCATGATCCCCATCCTCTCATCCATCATTGTTGGCCAGGGTGAAAAGATGACGGCGACCAGAGGCTTCATCATGTCGCTGACCTATGTAGAAAGTATGGCTGTCACTTTTGGTATCATGGGAGGCCTGGTCGCGGCGTTTGCGGGTGGTGTTAACCTGCAGGCCTATTTCCAGAGTCCCTGGATTCTTATTCCCTTCTCCATCCTGTTTATTGCACTGGCCTTTTCCATGTTCGGTTTCTATACCATCCAGATGCCGGCCTCCCTGCAGGGCAAGCTGAGTGAAATTTCCAACGAACAGCGCGGCGGCAGCCTGATTGGCGTAATTATTATGGGTGCCTTATCTGCACTGATCGTTGGCCCCTGCGCCGGACCCGTGGTGGTGGGCGCTCTCGCCTTTGCCGCCAAAGATGGTAATGTTCTGCTCGGTTTCCTGGCCATGTTCGTCATGGGTAATGGACTGGGACTGCCATTACTGGTGGTCGGCACGGCGGGTGGTGAAATCCTTCCACGCGCTGGAGGCTGGATGGATACCGTAAAATACGTCGCCGGTGTCATTCTACTCGCCATTGCCATCCTGTTCCTGGGACGCATCAGCTTCATTCCACCTATGGTCATCATGCTTCTGTGGTCTGCCCTGTTTATCACGGCTGGAACTTACATGGGTGCCTTTGATTCGATCAAGGAAGGCAGTTCCGGTTGGTCCAAGCTCTGGAAAGGACTGGGTCTGGTACTCATCCTGTACGGTGTGATCGTTATGATCGGTGGCCTGACCGGCGCACGTAATGTTACCGATCCAATGCATGGCTCCTCGCTGACAGCTGGAGGTAGTGCAACCCACCCACAGGCCGAACTTGGCTTCAAGCGAATCAAGACAGCTGAGGACCTGCAACGCGAACTGGATAAGGCCAAGGCCACCGGTAAATACGTGATGCTGGATTTCTACGCCGACTGGTGTACCTATTGCAAAGACTTTGAAGACTATGTCTTCTCCAATCCTGAGGTCCAGCGTTTGCTAGCCGATTTTGTTCTGCTACAGGCAGATGTGACAGCTGGTGATAAGGGCGATGAGAGTTTATTGAAGGCAACGGGTGTCATCGCGCCACCTTCCATTTTATTCTGGGACAAGGACGGCAAGGAAAAGAAAAAATACCGTATCGTCGGTTCAATGAATGCCCAGCAATTTATAGACAGAGTCAATTTGATCCTGAAAGGAAATTAAATGCAGTTTGGTAGTTTCTCCTCTCAAGGCAAAACAAGCGTTTTGCTGATTAGTGCTATTGCGATTATTGGGCTGGCCGCCGGTATCGGCGCCTACACTTTCTTTAGTAACTCATCCAGCCAGTCCCAGACGACAACAATTAAAGCAGCCACAATGGTCGGTAGTAAGCGTCCCGAGTTTTCCCTCAAGGATGTAGATAATAAACAACATCGCATTGCTGACTGGGATGGTAAGGTCCTGATCATCAATTTCTGGGCAACCTGGTGCCCTCCCTGTCGACGTGAAATTCCGGCCTTTATCGAGCTGGAAGAGAAGTACCGCGAACAGGGCTTCTCGATCGTCGGCGTCGCACTGGATTCCAGGCAGGCAGCCATTGACTACGTTGACCCGATGGGAATTAATTACCCGATCCTGGTTGGCGATATTGATGGCATCGCGCTTAGTCAACAGTATGGGAATAAGCTGGGAGTATTACCCTACACCGTGATCATCGATCGGCAGGGTACCATACGTCATGTTTTTGCCCGGGAAGTCCACCTGGATGAAGTCGAAAAACTCATAACACCACTGCTATCACAAAAATAACAGGCTCCACTTGCAAAACTGAGCAATTCATCGTCAAATTTCGCCTAAATAGCATCGATTTGGTCCGATCTTGCGAATAACTGGACAATCATCAAAAGATCGGCGAAAATTTCCAAAATTTTTATAGCTAATATGCTGTGAACGTGCGGTAAACGTGCGGCGATTTGCAGCGATCTTTAAACAGGCATTACACATATGGCAAAGATTTTAGTCATCCACGGTCCAAATCTGAATTTACTGGGTACGCGGGAACCAGAACATTATGGTAACACCACCCTGAGACAGATCGATGACCAGCTTGCGGAAATTGCCAGTCAGTCGGGGCATAGCCTGCGTGCTGTACAGAGTAATGCTGAACATGAACTTGTCGATGCGATTCAGCAGGCAAATGATGATGGTACCAGTTTCATCATTATCAATCCGGCGGCCTTTACACATACGAGTGTGGCATTAAGAGACGCCATTTCAGCCGTAAAGATCCCGTTTATCGAAGTGCACCTGTCAAACGTACATGCACGTGAAGAGTTTCGACATCAATCTTATTTTTCTGATCTTGCTGTTGGCGTGATTAGCGGCCTTGGGCCGATTGGTTATCAGCTGGCACTGCAGGCGGCTGTGGAATGGCTTAATAATAAGGCCGGCAAGATAGCCAGTGCAGAAAAAGAAAATTAATTAAACAATTAAATCTAGACAGGTAGTTAAAATGGATATTCGCAAAGTAAAGAAACTCATCGAACTACTCGAAGAGTCCGGTGTGGCAGAGATTGAAATCAAAGAAGGTGAGGAGTCGGTTCGAATCAGCCGAGCTACCCAGGGTATGGTATTGAGTGCGCCCGCCGTTGCTGCCCCTCTAGCAGCTGCGCCTGCACCTGCGGCCGCTCCTGCCGCCCAGCCTGCAGCAGAACCCGAAGAACCCAGTGGCCATATGGTACGTGCTCCCATGGTTGGCACGTTTTATCGCGCCCCCAGCCCCAACGCCAAACCTTTTGTAGAAGAAGGTCAGAGCGTTAAAACTGGTGACACTTTATGTATTATCGAGGCAATGAAACTGCTTAACCAGATCGAAGCCGACAAGTCCGGGACTATCAAGGCTATCATGGTTGAGAATGGACAACCGGTGGAATATAACCAGCCGCTATTCGTCATCGAGTGAGAGCTATTGCACTAGCAAATACAGAACGAGTAATGAATCTGGATCAAATGAACAGATGTACGTCGCTCTCGCCCATGCCTGGCCTTCGCGACATAAGTATATCCCAGTACAAAACTCCGTTTAATATTCAAATTTGTATTGCATTGACTGCACTCATGACAGTTCAAGTCATCTCAAAATAAACGGAAGAAATAAAGTAGATTAAAAAATGATTGATAAAATTTTAATTGCGAATCGTGGTGAGATTGCCCTGCGTATATTACGCGCCTGCCGTGAGCTGGGTATCAAAACTGTCGCTGCTCACTCCGAAGCCGATCGCGATCTCAAACATGTACGCCTGGCGGACGAGTCGGTATGTATCGGACCCGCTGCCTCGGTCGACAGTTATCTTAACGTTCCTGCTGTACTGAGTGCAGCTGAAGTTACCGATGCAGTTGCCATTCACCCCGGGTACGGTTTCCTGTCTGAAAACGCGGATTTTGCTGAACGCGTTGAAGAGTGTGGCTTTATCTTTATTGGGCCTCGCCCGGAAACGATTCGCATGATGGGAGATAAGGTTGCAGCGATTAAGGCGATGAAAGAGGCAGGGGTGCCCTGTGTACCTGGTTCTGACGGCCCACTGAGTGATGATGAGAAGACTAACCTGGAAATCGCACACCGTATTGGCTATCCCATAATCATCAAGGCCGCCGGCGGTGGTGGTGGCCGAGGTATGCGCGTTGTTCATTCTGAGGCTGCTTTACTAAATGCCATCGCCATGACCAAGGCCGAGGCCGGTGCAGCCTTTAACAATGATGTCGTCTACATGGAAAAATACCTGGATAATCCTCGCCATATCGAGATACAGGTGCTGGCGGATGAACATGGTAAGGCCGTGCATTTAGGTGAACGTGACTGCTCCATGCAACGCCGTCACCAGAAAGTTATCGAAGAAGCACCCGCTCCGGGTATCACTTCTGAAATGCGTAAACGCATTGGAGAACGATGTGCACAACGGGTATTGATATCGTGAAAGAACAAATCCGCATTGCATCCGGTGAAGGGCTCAGCGTCCAGCAAAGTGACATAACGATGCGCGGACATGCCATTGAATGCCGCATTAATGCCGAGGACCCGGTTAACTTTATGCCTTCACCCGGAACGATTACGGCATACCATGCGCCGGGGGGCCCAGGGGTACGTGTTGATTCACATATTTATGATGGATATAAAGTGCCCCCCTACTACGATTCAATGATTGCCAAACTCATTACGTATGGCGACTCGCGTCAGGCCGCTATGGCAAGAATGCGAATTGCACTTTCCGAACTTGTGATTGAAGGAATAAAAACCAACATCGCTCTGCATCAGGAACTGTTGCGAGATGCAGCATTTGAGGCTGGCGGAACCAATATTCACTACCTCGAAAAGAAACTTGCCGATAAAAAAGGCTAATCTACTTCAAAAGCCTGTTGACCTGTCCGATTGAAGACTGTTTTTTAGCTTCAATCGGACGGCACTAACTGGTCGCCCACATAATCCGTGAAAGTGGCCTGTGATTAATGTGCAAGATACGCAATAATATAATCGCCAGCCGTAATCAAAATCAGTAACGAAATAATGATGACCAGCTGAGCATACACAACCAGTTTGAACGTTCGCTCTATCATGTTACCCCCAATCAAAATTAACGTTCTATTCGAACCCGAAACTTGAATAACAACTGGGTCCAGTCTTCATCAATCTTGACTAACTCACCTGCCGTATTCGTCAGGCTGGCTGCAGATACCCTTAATGGCTGGCTAGTTTTGAACATATCACCATAACTGTTATAAGCCGTAATACCGACATCGATATTGGTACCCTGATCCGGAATAAACATCCTGCCGCGATATATTTTTCTGTTAAGTGGCGTACGCTTTCCGAAATAAAGCGTGGTCAAATCAGATACCCATAACTTTTCATTCACAGCAAATGCAAAAGTCCAGGTAGACAACGGCACCCGGCTGGTGAACATCACTTCCTCGAGTATCAAACTAATGGCCTTAACTTCCCCTACCCGGTTGGTTGCACCCGGAACTTTTCCATCGCGAAAAATGGGAAAGGCCGGTTTATTCGCATGTAAATGCAGCGCATCGTCCCCAAGATAGTCAGTACGGGCTAGTGATTGCCCGGTCTGTAAATCGAAATATTCTGCTGCCGACATGATTCCCTCCTGTTACTTCCTGTATGTTACTGAATCATATGCCGCCCGACCCTGCGCGCCTGTGAAAGATTACGGAATGGAATGTGAAAAATTCACATCACGAGGCTGATTTGAGCCCAATCTTTGCTCAATTCTCGGATAGCTTTACCGATATATAGTAAGGAAATAATTGAAGAACCGGGAACCAGCGGAAAACAGCAACATGGCGCACCCCCAAACCAGCTCACATAATCTGAGAGTACACTTCGACATCCGGCCACAGGCAATTGAAAACTGGCTTAAAGCGCTACCGCGTGGCAGTGTTGGCAAGACCAGTGATCTTTCATGCCCTGCAGGATCTGGCCGGACAGGAACTCAAGGCGGCTGATCGCTTTCGGGTCCTCGAGGCATTACGCAACAGCGCCCACTATGCAACCAGCAATCTGAACAAACATGTACAGGGACTCGCCTATCCATTGCCCGATAAAGTTATGCGGATTGCATCAGCCTGTCAGGCAATTCATGACTATATGGCAAATGGATACATCACGATATTTCATGAACTGCAAAAACAAAACAGCCTGCTCATCGACAACCGCATGTTGACGACAACAATACATCGAGCCATCGTTTACATTGAGCAGTCTTTGCTGCTAAGTTATGAAATCTATTCAGCTTTTCATCATGATGAATGGGAAAAACTGCATGATCTTTACCAGTACGCCGAATTGCACAAGCTGACAAAAAATAAAGTGTATGAGCCACTCATGCACTCAAAACGAAACAGTAGCATACACGAAGAGTATTTACGCACCTTGCTACTCTATCTTGCCGAGCCTTATCACCTGAGACCTGGTGAAATTAACCAGGTACATCATCATCTTGAGGACTGGTCAGGCTTATGCGACTTAAAAAAAATCAGTTCGACAACGGAACTGTCGACTTTACACATGCCAGTTATCCAGCTGAACAGTGACCAACCGCCCAAACAGGGCAGACGCGATTTCATTAATAATATCGATAGTGAACATTACCGAATACTAGATACAACAAAACTGATTAATAGTCTGAAAAAAGATCGCAAGCAGCTTATTAAAAGTCAGTCTACGATAACGACGCGACTGAACAAGAAAATTATAAGTATAAGTCTGATCAGACGATTAATTGAATCCTGGGCACATACAAGACAGCGCCGTTTCCCGAGGCAGACCGTTAATGCCAAAGTCAATGTTACAATTGGTTTGCATCATGCGCATATGCAACTGATGTATGAACAGCATCTGAAAAAAAACCAGAACAACAAAAGAGCCTACTCAGGCTTTCATCAACCACAATTTGAATCCATTGAGATTAAAAGTGTTGAACATGAGCATTCTGATGTCTGGTCAACCGTTTACGCATGGGCAAATAGTATCGATACGCAACCAGCCGTGAATTCAGTGCAATTCCAGTCAGACAATATGCCAGAAAGCATCGTCGACTACCGGGTACAACAGGACAACTGGCTACTTGTTAACGAAAGTGCTGAAGGCCTTGGCCTCGTTTGCACTGAAACACCAGCATCTCGAGTACAGGTAGGGGAAGTAATAAGTATCCAACGCAAAAATTCCTCCGAGCGCTCAATCGGCCTGGTACGCTGGATGAAGGCACGCGGTGAAACTGGTATTGAACTGGGTGTCATGTTGCTTGCACCAAATGCCAGCCCCGTCGGTCTGATTGCCGAAGACCCTGCCAAAGGTGATTATGTGATTGACCGTGGCCTGTTATTACCACTGATGCAAATTCTTAATCGACCGGAATCATTGTTAATATTTTCCAGGCAATACCGAGCCGGTGATATCCTCGCAATAAACAGGCCAGGCAAAGACAATAGCTGGATCAGACTGGTTAAACTGATTGCAGATAATGGCAGCATCAGCCAATACCTGTTCACCCGAATCGATCATACCGACAAACCGTTGCAACAGGACGGAGAGTCAACAAATCACGACCAATTCAGTGATATCTGGTTAAACATTTAATTGTCCCCGCTACACCACCGGGTTTTCAATTAATTACACTCTTCCCGGAAATAGGGTGTATCATTTCGGCTTAGATTCAGCTTTATAATTTAACGTTTTATCGCAAGATTATTCATGCCCTGGTTGCAGTTAAAAATCCAAACCGACAAGTCCTCTGTCGAACATCTCTCTGATTTATTAATGGAATCAGGTGCATTATCTGTCACTTTTCAGGATGCAGC
>JASFLL010000006.1:0-13910 GCA_050118115.1 Thioalkalispiraceae bacterium | reverse complement strand
GCCGTGATCGACCGTCCCAAGGGCTATTTTCCGATGCCTGCCCTTAAATACGTGCGCGGTGAGTTCCTCGAGTTCATGCGTAATATCCTGTTGTCTGAGACAGCCCGGCAACGGGGACTGTACGAACCTGCCTATGTTGAAAAGCTATTATCCGAGCCAGATCAACACTTTACGCGCCTACAGGGCAGTAAACTCTGGCACCTGGCCCTGTTGGAGTTATGGCTGCAGACGCATATTTAGCCATTTTATCCTTGAGGTTGAATTTTCAGCCTATTAACCATACCTTAATGAAACAGTCAGATATCAGTATCGTTTTCGATGAGACTATATTAGAATTATTTAATATATTAGGCCGAAAATTTAACCAATCGATTCTGCGCGGCTAAACCAGCCCACAGACAGGAACTAGTTTAGAGGTAAACCGATGGATGTATTAGAACGAATCGACAAGATTGTAAAAGACAATCCTGTTGTTATTTTCATGAAAGGTACCCCACAACTCCCGCAGTGTGGTTTTTCAATGCGTGCTGCCCAGGCGCTCCAGGCATGTGGTAAGGAATTTGCCCACGTAAACGTACTAATGGATCCTGAGATTTTTGAAAACCTGCCACGTTACCAGAACTGGCCAACTTTCCCGCAAATCTATGTCAACGGCGAATTGATTGGTGGTTGTGACATTACCCTGGAGCTGTATCAGAAAGGTGAGCTCAAGGACATGGTGGAAAAGGCGGTTGCCTGATTGATCACTAAATAAATGAAAAAAGCCCGCTTTATAGCGGGCTTTTTTATAAGTTCAGATTCCGATGTGCTTATCCCAGGTATTCACAATCTTGCAAAACAGCTCAGCGGTTTTTTCGGCATCATAGATAGCCGAGTGGGCCTGTTCTGCATCCCATTCAATACCGGCAGCAATAGCTGCACGGGCGAGGACGGTCTGACCATAGGCCAGTCCTGCCAACGTGGCTGTATCAAAAGTGCTGAACGAATGAAATGGATTGGATTTGATATTGCTACGTTCAATTGCTGCTTTGATAAAACTGAGATCAAAGAACGGGTTATGCCCAACAAGTATCGCACGCGAACATTGTTTGCTTTTTATCAGGGTTCGTATCGGTTTGAATATATGTTCCAGTGCTTCTTGCTCTGGTTTGGCCATCCGAAAAGGATGATGCGGATCTATTCCGGTAAATTCCAGGGCACGAGGATCGAGTTCTGAACCTTCGAATGGTTCCACATGGCAGGCGGTGGTTGCACCCGGACTCATTGTACCCGCATTGTCGACTATGATTGGAACTGCAGCAACTTCCAGCAAGGCATTTTTTTCAGGGTCAAAACCTGAAGTTTCCACATCAATAATGACTGGGAGAAAGCCTCGAAAGCGGTGTGCAATCTGCGGGATATGGATTTCCTGGTTTGTGCTGCTCATTTTAAAAGAATAACGAAATCGGTGCTAAATTTATAGCTATGTTTTGGAAATTTGTGATCAATATATATATGGGGTGGATTTTCAGGAAATAAAGTGGCTAATTAAGGTTTAACCTGCCAGCCAAGCTGTTCACCACTACAGAGTGGGCTAATCTTTTCAGCACCGAAGTTTTTTAACTCAGGCACCTTCCAGTTGTTTTTTTCTAAAGTGAGGGTATGTTCATTAATCGGCAGATTGTAAAAGTTGGGACCGTTGATACTGGCAAAAGCTTCCAGTTTATCGAGTGCACCTGCCTGTTCAAAAATAGTTGTGTAGAGCTCAATGGCAACAGGCGCGTTGAAAATCCCTGCGCAACCACAGGCAGATTCCTTGTTTGAAACCGAGTGAGGTGCGCTGTCTGTACCAAGGAAAAATTTTGGTGCGCCCGAAGTAGCCACATTTATTAATGATTGTCGGTGTTGTTCATGCTTAAGGATCGGGAGGCAGTAGTAATGAGGGCGAATACCACCAATAAACATTGCGTTGCGATTATAAAGTAAATGGTGAGGAGTAATGGTTGCCCCGATATTATCCGAGGCATCCTGAACAAAATCCACGGCATTGGCTGTAGTGATATGTTCAAATACTATCCGTAACTCAGGAAAATCTCTGATTAATGGTGCAAGTTCCCGGTCTATGAATACCTTCTCACGATCAAAAATGTCGACGTCAGGATCTGTCACCTCGCCATGTATCAGCAGGGGCATTTTATGCAGGCTGAGCTGTTCAAGTACTTTGTAAGTGCGCTTTAGCTGAGTAACACCAGAATCTGAATTGGTCGTGGCACCTGCGGGGTAATACTTCACCGCGTGAATATACGAGGAGTCTTTTGCTCGTGCAATTTCTGCAGGGTCGGTATTATCGGTCAGGTATAAAGTCATCAATGGCGTGAAGGATGTATCTGCCGGGAGTACTGAGAGGATACGTTGCCGATATTCAAGGGCTAATGCTGTTGTTGTAACCGGCGGTTTAAGGTTCGGCATAATGATGGCACGTCCGAAACATCGCGTGGTTTCGTTTAAGACATCCGCGAGTACATCACCATCTCGTACATGCAGGTGCCAGTCGTCGGGTTGTTTGATTGTAATTGATGTCATGCCCATACCTTCGTTTAGCTACTATAACATTAACGGCCAGGGTTGTTTAGTGATAGCCACACATACAATATATGAAAAAGTAATCAGGGAAAGCAGGAAACCCAAAATTACCTGCCTGCGAGTTTTGCTGAAACGCAGAGTATAGAGACCAAACAGGATATAAAGAATCAATGCAGTGATTTTGGCCATCACCCAGTTGAACCATACCGGATACAGGCCACTCGCTATGACCAGGTAGATTGCGCTGGCAAGTAACAGGGTATCAATGATATGTGGGGTGATTTTCAGCCATTTGCGCTGAAGGGTAGTGGGGTTACTTAGTTTCAATGAACTGCGATAACTAAAACCAGTAATAGATAATAATGCAAATGATATGTGCAATATTTTTATAAGTGACATTTTGTACCCTTACAGGAAATCACTGATAGAAAAAGACTAGGTAGTCTCCTTGCCATGCCGTAATTGTTCCAGAGCCTGTTCATAAGCGGGTATGTGTAGCGCCATACCATAGCTCTTGGCAGATGTGAGTATATCAACTAATTCTGGGCGAGTGGTATGATTAATCTGGCCATGAGCAATACTTGATAAAATTCTGACTCTTTCCGCGCACATTATATACAGGTGCAGGGGTTCTTTGTTGAGATCCATAATAATTTCGTCAGCCAGGTTTTCAGCTTGTTCCCATAATCCGTGTTTAATTACAGCTTCAATAGCTAGAAAGCAACAAGTGAGTTTATCTGGCCCCGTAAGGTTTAAAATCAGTTTCATGGAATTATTCAGGTATTCAGCTGCATCATCACTACAGTCATCTATGAATGCCATTACAGGCGCTAAATTCCAGGCCTGTAAAGAACTTGATAAGGGAGTTTGAGACTGTTTGAGTGGTTTTCTGTGTAAAATAGACTGGATATTAGAGATTTGCTCCTTCATTTCCTGGTGCCGATTCAATTGATAGAGTGCGAATAATCGGTAGCTGCTCATGAGGATTAGATTATGTGGTGATGGCAGTGCAGTACATAATTCTATGGAGAGTTCGGCATGATGAAGAAGACGATTAAATTGCCCTTTGAACAAATCTATTAAACAAAGTGCTGATAAAATATCAACCATGATTTTTTTGTCCTCGACAAGTGTTGCAACACCCATAATATATTCCAGCATTTTTACACAACCGGAAAAATCTCCCTGAAGGTGATGTACTCGAGCGGATGATAAAATTGCAGACAATTCAAGATAACCATGGTTATTTTCCCTGGTTAATCGAATAACTGAGTTCAGGTATTCATTGGCCTCGTTAATCCGCAACATCATCATAGCGATATTGCCTGCTTGCAGGGTGAGCGTAGCCAGCCAGAAGCTTGATTGATATTGCTTTGCATGCTCCAGGGCAATTTTATTGTAACGTAACGCTACTTCTTCAGAGTCTGTCTTTTCGGCAACAATAGCACGATAATAATAATATTGTACAAGCATGCCGTGATCGGGCTTAAATGCATTGTCACTTCCTGAATAAGAGTTTTTTGTCATGATTGATTCACAACGGTCTAACAGTGCTTTTGCTGCAAGATAGTGTTTTCGATGGACCAGGCCAAATCCCATACCTAACCATGCCTGGGCCTGTTGTTGTTTATTGCCGGACAGATGTTGCGCCTTTTGAAACGTCTGGATGGCATCAGTTATATGCATTGCTCCTAGAAGCATATTACCTTTTTGAATCATCGCCTGAAATTGCTCTTGTTTGTCATGTGCACATTCATATGATTTTTCATATAGATAAACTGCTATATCCAATCGAAATTCATCGTTTGCTGCACCAGCAGCTGTAAGATAGGCTTTTGATGCATCACGGCTATCAGATGCTTCCAGATGATAGGCATGCAAATGACTATTTCCAAACAGATAGTAATTCGCTGCACGTGCGTGAAGCTGGCGACGCGTGCTTCTATCAAGTTGTTTGTAAAGGCACTGTTGTATTGCTATGTGGCTAAACTCCAGAACCTGTCTGTTTTGCACAAGAAATCCAGCGGCGATTAGTTGCTCGGGGTGATAGTGAGGATTATCAATTAATGAACTCAGGGCATCATAACTAAAGCGCATGCCAAGTACTACGCAGGCCTGCAAGGCAAGCTGATCAATAGCAGCTAGTTTTTCGATAGAAGCGTTTAAGACGCTATTCAGATTAGAGTCGTAATTAAAGCAGCCGGACTTTTCTAATCGATTGGCCCACTGTAAATAGATCAGGTTACTAGTGTGTTTGCCTGTTTTCAGTGGAAACAGGTTTTTTAGATCTGAGATGGCTGGAGGTTCGAGTGAGAGTTGTACCACATTGGGAGCCAGGTTCTTTAGTTCATCAACTAGCTCAGTCTGGTTACAGGAAAGAATCAGAAATATTGGATCGTTGCTTGTAAGTTTAAGTAGAGATTTTAAAATAGATAAGGCCCTGGGCAGGGCCAGATCGATATCATCGAATACCAGGATATAATTATCCTTAATTGCACATTGGTGAAAAATGTCCACAATTACTTTTGTATGGAGGTGCTCACGATTGTCTGGTCTCAATGTGGAATATCCGCGTTCCAGTCGCCTGGCAAGAGGTAAGTCAAATATAATATAAAGAATAGCCAGGTAAATATTACGCTTGTCACTGCCGCGAAAGAAACGATTTGCAATAATAGTTGGATATTGGTCGTATGGTGTTGCTGGATCAGGGTTAATGATTTCAACTAAAGCATCACGTACACCATTTTCATGACTGAACTTGATATTGAAAAATCGACTATATGCAATATTGAAATCAAGGTTAGATGCAATTTTACAACTTTGCTTGAGTAGCCAGGATTTTCCGGTGCCGCGATCACCATAGACAAGAAGGGCCTGTCCTTGTTTGTCTTTGTTATAGGCTTTTAATAATGATGCAACTTTAAGTAATTCTTTTTCACGGCCAGCATTAATATGTAATATCAGATTAGCCGTACTGTCATTTTCTGTAAGTTCATGTTCTGATTCTTTTTGTATACGCTGGTAAGCACGGATAGTGCGTTCTTCCGGAGACGAAGCCAGCTTCTCTTCGAGTATTTTACTGCAATTAAGGTACTGTTCTTCGGCTTCGCGCACTTGTCCTCTTGATGCATAGAGTGAAATAAGACAGCGATGTGCGGATTCTCGAATTGGATCGAGTTGCACCAGTTGTTGATTTAAAGCTATTGCTTTTTCAGTTTTCCCTTCGAGCAGGTTGTGCTCGGCAAGAAATTCAACAACATGGATAAATCGCTCATGCAATTGTGAGCTTGTCTCTTCCTTCCATAGTGAAAAAGGGTCTGAGCGAATAGTTAAATTATCAAGAAAACGTCCATCGTAAAGCCCATAAGCAGCTTCCTGTGAAACAAAATCATGTATTCTTGAGGCATCAAGAAAATTAACTACATCGACATCCAGCTTTTTTCGATTAACGGAAACTTTAGCATGAGAAATTTCAAATATTTGCCCAAAGTCAGGCAAGCGCTTACGCAAGTCAGCTAATGCCTGACGTAGGCTTTGACGGGCATGTTTTTCGGAAGAGTTTGGCCAGAAGAGTTGAGCAAGCTGACTACGGGAAAAGACATCATCCTGCTGAATAGCCAGGTAAGCAAATAAAGCCATTACCTTTTTGACTCGAAGATTAATAGCCTGGCCGGTGGCGTCATTAAAATTAACCTCACCGAGTAGACGCAAGTGGACAATCGCCATAAGCCTGGTTCTTCCCCTCCCGGGTTATGTAGTGTGACGCCTGGTATTTATTTTATAATGGTATGGTCACTCACTCATTCTCGCAAAAAAGCAGGATTTCGTCTACTTACAGATTAGCTTGAAAATATATGAGCCGAACGTACTATTCTTCGCGCAAAGCCTCCACGGGATCCATCTTGGCAGCATGTCTGGCGGGTATAACACCTGCACCTAGACCGATGATGATTGCAATCGCCTCAGCTAAAAAAACATATGTCCACGGTGTATGCACCGGCAGGGCAGGAATGGTGAACGTCAGTAACAGACTAATTCCGATCCCCAATATCAACCCGGCGATACCGCCAATCGCAGATAACACGACGGCTTCTCCCAGGAATAGGGACAGAATTTGTGAGTGTCTTGCCCCGAGTGCACGGATCAATCCAATCTCCGAAGTGCGCTCATTCACACTGATGGTCATAATAGTGATGATACCAATGGCACCAACCAGTAGGGAGATACCACCGATGGCACCGACTGCAAATGTCAGGACGTCGAGGATAGAGCCAAGTACATCCAGCATCTGCTGTTGTGTGGTAATGGTAAAATCTTCGCGCCCATGGCGAGCAGTAAGAATTCGCTTGATACCTTTGACGACCTGATCAACATTGGTACCTTCGTAATACATAATATCAATTTCGACCAGGCCCTCGCGATTGAATATTTCAAGGGCACGGGCAGCAGGTATATATACTGTATCGTCGAGATCGAAACCAAGCACCTGACCTTTGGATTCCATGACACCAATGACGCGATAACGATCACCTCCAATCCGGATAAGTTGCCCCAATGGATTCTGGTTACCAAATAACTCCTGTTTGAGTTTACTACCTAAGACGGCAAAGGCGCGTGGTGAATTCGGATCATCTTCCGGTAAAAATTTTCCTGAACGTACCGGCATACTAAACGCTTCAGGTAATCCGGGCCCGGCACCATACACGGTTGTGCGGCGGGTACGGTTATTACCTTCTACCTCAGCATTACCTTGCGACATTCCGACAACGGTTTTTGCATAGGGGAGTTTTTTCAAGGCTTCTGCATCATCGATCGATAAGGGTCGTACAGATCCAAATACACCCATGCTCATTCCCATCGTAGTAGTTTTGCCTGGATTAATCGCAACAATCGTGGTGCCAAACTGGGTAAATTCCGCGAGCACAAATTTATGGATACCTTCACCAATTGAGGTTAATAATACCACCGAGGCGATTCCGACAGAGATGCCGAGCATGGTCAGGAAACTGCGCAGCTTATGTGCCCACAAAGAGGTTCCCGTTAATTGGATAAAGTCTTTGATTAACATATCAGTGTCTTGCCAATGCCAGCACCGGGTCCAGTTTTGCTGCCTTACGTGCAGGCAATAAACTAAATATTGCACCGGTAAAAATAGCGATCAAAAATGAAGTCAGCGATGCCCAGCCTGGGGGATAGGCCTCCAGGTTTGGTAGTGCGGAACGGATAACCCAACTTCCCAGGTGGCCGATGGCCAGCCCAATGACGCCACCTATTGAAGACAGTAATAATGCTTCGATGAGGATTAATAAAATAATCTCTCTGCCCGATGCGCCCAGCGCTTTTAACAGACCTATCTCGGCGGTCCGTTGTGAGACAGCAACTAGCATCACATTCATGATTAAGATCCCGGCGACGGCCAAGCTTATCGCAGCAATCCCGCCTACCGCATAAGTGAGGGCACCGAGAATGGTGTCGAATGTGGCCAACACGGCATCCTGGGTAATCACGGTAACATCTCGTTCACCCTGATGCCGGGCTTGTATGGTGTCTTCCGCGAATTTTATGACTGAAGGTATCGCCGCGCGCGATTTAACTTCTATGAGTATGCGAAACAGGGATGCCACATTGAATAACGATTGTGCTGAGGCTACCGGAATGATCACCAGCTCCTCGACGTCCATGCCGATAGAACGTCCCTCTGAGGCAAGGATGCCAATCACACGATAGCGGTTTTCCCCGAGCCGAATGTATTGTCCCATGGCATTATGTGCGCCAAAAATTTCATTGCGAACTTTTGCGCCGATCACACAGACGGGGCTGGCACGATCCCAGTCAGACGCGGGTAGAAATTTTCCCCTGGCCATGGTCCAGTGTCTGATTTTTAACAACTCACTGTTACTGCCCAGTACCGTGATTTCGCGTTTACGGTTTTGCCAGGATACCTCGGCGACACCGACATTTAACGGTGCAATGCGTTCGATATTGGAATTACGGGTTAATGCCCTGGCGTCGTCAAGGGTCAGGTCCCTGGGGGTCACACCCATCATGGTACTGAGACCCTGACCGGCCGTCTCACTTCGCCCAGGTAGTACGATCACCAGGTTGGTGCCTAGGGAAGCGAATTCACTGCGGACATAGCGACGTGCACCTTCACCCAGGGCAGTTAACATTAATACGGAGGCTACCCCGATGCACATGGCGAGCAGCATTAAAATAGTTCGCGAGTGTTCCCCTTTTAATGCCTGCCAGCCAAAAATAATTACATCTTTGCCGCGTATCATGAGTGTTAACTCGAATTGTCAGATTCAATACGCCCGTCAACCATTTTGATTGATCGTTTGGAACGCTTACCCAGGGCGATATCATGTGTGACCATAATCAGAGTAATCCCCCGATCATTTAAACTTTCCAGAGTTCTCATAACGTCATGTCCTGATTTCTGATCAAGATTGCCAGTCGGTTCATCGGCCAGTAAAACGTTTGGTTCAGTTATCGTTGCTCTTGCAATGGCAACACGCTGACGCTGTCCACCAGATAATTGATCGGGTTTATGGTGGGCCCGATCAGTCAAATTTAGTTCTGCTAGCGCAGTGTCGACTTTTTTATTTCGAATAGCGGGTGCCATCCCAGCGAGGATTAAGGGAAGTTCAATGTTCTGGGCGGCTGTTAATCGCGGTACCAGGTGGAAGGCCTGGAACACGAAGCCAATATTCTTGTTCCTGGTTTCTGCTTCTTCGTGCTCATCCAGTTCGGTCACATTCTTGCCATTCAGGTAATATATTCCTGAAGTTGCGTGATCCAGCATGCCAATTAAATTGAGCAGGGTAGACTTGCCGGATCCGGATGGTCCCATTACGGATACATACTCACCCTGTTGAATTTCTATATTGATATCATCCAGGGCATGAACAATTTGGTCACCGACCTGAAAATTACGATGAATCTTTTCCAGTTTAATCATGACAACGATTATTTCTTGTGATTTTTATCGATCTTCACCAGGGCGCCATCTTCAACACCCTCACGGTCGATTGAAAGAACAATCTGCTGACCGCTTTGTAGCCCGCTTTTGATTTCGGTGAATTGCCAGTTACTCAGTCCTATTTTTACCGGTACTTTACTGATGGTTCTGCTATCTGCATCATATACATAGACATGATTACCTTCGAGTAGCGCCTCTGTCGGTATGCGTAAACTATTCTGAACCGAATCAATAATGACTTCCACATCGGCGGTATAACCCGGTAACATATTGGCGTTGTCTTTCTTCGAGAGAAAATCCACTTCCACATCAACCGTACGTGCCTGCTTTTCAACATCCAGTACATAGGGGGCGACACGGCGGACTTTACCTTTAAAGTACTCTTTGCCAAAGGCATCCAGTGATATTCTGGCTGTCATACCGGCCTTGATCTCAGGAGCATCAACTTCATCGATTGGTGCTGCAACATACAGGCAGCTGGTATCAATCAGATCAATGGCGGGTGGAGTTGGAATCCCGATCGGTGAGGGCGTGACAAATTCTCCCAGTTCACCATTTACTTCGGCAATCGTCCCATCAAACGGTGCAATGAGCCGGGTACGCTCTAGAGCCGCAACGGCAACTGCAAGTTTTGAGTCACTGACTTTAATAGTAGCGTTAGCTGCTTCGCAGGCAGCACGCCGGGCCTTGGCCAGCCCGATGGCCTGATCAGCGCTTTCGTCAGAAGTTAGTTTTTGTTTTCGTAACTGGATCTGGCGTTTGGCTTCGCGCTCAGCAACATCTGCCTGGACGCAGGCCTCCTTGGCTTTTGCTCGCATGGCTTGCTGCTCACTCTTGGCCAGTTCAACCTGGGCGCGCAAGTCATCATTCCAGATTTCAAAAAGGACCTGGTCTTTTTTTACGCTGTCTCCTTCACGCACTGGCAGGTTGGCAATCTGGCCACCGATTGAAGGAGAGAGTTTGGCGCGGCGACAGGCCTGTAAAGTACCGGCACGCGTATTGGTGACGGTTCGCTCGACTTCACCGGTTTGTACAGTCGTAATGGTGACTGCGACAGGTTTCGGACGTTCAAGCCAGAGTATCAGGGCAATGACAATTCCAACAATGATAATAGTAAAGATAATCAGGCGACGGCGCCGGGCCATTTTGTTCTCCTTGTATCCGTGCTCGGTTTGAATGACATGATTTCTGATCCAGTTACTAAATGCCACTTTTATATTGTAACAAAATATTACCTGGTTACTCGCTTAGTATTCTCGCGTTAGTAGTGAAATTGACAGAATATTGATCTGGATTAATTTAGTATCGAATTACAAAATTATCGATCTGGTTCACATTCTGGGTACCGAGGCAGGTCGCCACAAATCTCTTCCCAATTCGCCTTTGAAGCTACGAAAATATGTGCCGCGGGCCGTTCATTGATATCAGAATCAATTGTCCCCAGCCGTACTCTGACCTTCTCAGGTAATGCCTCGTTTTTGCTGATAATGGGGGAGCCACAAAATTTACAGAAATATTTTGTTTGACCTGGTGTAGCCTGATACCCCGTTAGATACTGCTCGCCTTCGATAAAATGAAAATCTGTAAGTGTTACATTGCCATTTGTGGCAAAAGCACTTCCCTGCGCCCTGCGACATTGTGAGCAGTGGCAATAAATAATATCGCGAATCTTGCCGGATATTTCGAATTTGATTTTGCCACACAGGCAGCCACCTTTATAATTTGTTTGCATGTTCATTCCTTAACTTGATTCTGAATTACCTGTATATGTGAGTTGCTCGGCGTTTAATATATTTATGTACTTCTGCCACGACCAGTGCGATAAGCGCAATACCCAGTAGTTCAAACCAGCGTTCCAGCGAAACAGGTTGGATATCGAGGACTTCATTCAATCCTGGGGTGTACATGGCTCCAATGTGTAATGTCTGTGCGGCAATAGTTCCAAATAGTAATATTGGATTGCGAAGCGGGTTGTGTGTAAATGCGGAAAGCGTTTCTGAGCGACTGTTGAAGACATGTATGTTTTCAAACAGGACCATTAGCAACATCGTACCATTACGTGCTTCTTCAATACTATAACCGCTGTATAGTAACCATTTGAATACGACAAAGGCAGTGATACCAATTGTCAGAGCCAGAACCGAGACTCGTTCGATCATAATACGATTAAAGATTGGCTCTTGTGGGAGACGGGGTCTTCGTTTCAGTTCATCGCCTTCACCCGGTTCAAAGGCCAGGGCAACATCCTGGATACCGTTGGTCACCAGGTTAAGCCATAGCAACTGGATTGCTGTGAGTGGCAGTGGCTGCCCACTCAAGAGCGCAAGCGCAAACAGCACGAGTTCAGCAGCACCGGTTGTTACCACCAGAAAAATAACTTTCCTCACATTCGCATAGGCGATACGTCCTTCTTCAACTCCCGCAATCATCGATGAAAAATTATCATCAGCCAGAATCAGATCCGCGGTTTCCCGTGCTACATCTGTTCCACTTTTGCCCATGGCCACACCTACGTGCGCTGCGCGCATGGCCGGTGCATCGTTGGCACCATCGCCACTGACGGCGACGAAATGCCCGTTTCTTTGGAGAGAATGCACAATATTTAATTTCTGGCGAGGTTCGACGCGCGCAAAGACATGGGCCTGGCTAGTAAGCTGATCAACTGCGTTGGGCTCGCCGGCCTGAAGAAGCTGTGGGCCAGTCACAATTTGTTCCATGTTGTCTGCCAGCTCCAGTTCTTTTGCAATGGCCAGGGCCGTGACGGGGTGGTCACCGGTAATCATACTCACTTCGATACCCGCATCCCGACAGGCGGCTATAGCGGCTTTGGCTTCTTTTCTTAATGGATCAATCATGCCAACCAGACCGAGCAGGGTCAGGTTAGTTAATTGATTTTCTGAGAGTGAATTAGCCAGCATATTCTCGACCTGGCCACTCGCCAGTGCCAGTACTCTGAAGCCCTGTTCGGCAAGTTGCATCGCCTGGGCGATGATTACCTCATTGTTGATGACCACATCTTCTTCGGGGGTGGCCATAGTAGAGCACATTGGCAGCAGCTTTTCGATGGCACCTTTTACGAAAATCATTTTACCCGTACCTGCATCACTCACTGCAGTAGTATCCTGGTTTAGACTAGCAGTATAGAGTCGTTCCGACTCAAACGGG
The DNA here is from genome assembly GCA_050118115.1 of Thioalkalispiraceae bacterium. Lineage (GTDB taxonomy): Bacteria > Pseudomonadota > Gammaproteobacteria > UBA6429 > Thiohalophilaceae > SZUA-24. Next base: position 1,201 of record JASFLL010000006.1, on the reverse strand, counting down.
ATAATGGCTATTTCCTGGAATCGAGAAAGCGCGTCGGAACGAACCAGACCAAGTTTATGCGCCATGCTTAACAAGGCTACATCCACTGCATCGCCATGGGCTACCCAGTCGCCATCACGACGACCCAAAAAAGCGTCATTTGGCAAAATGGCTGCATAGCATATCCGAGACAATAGTGATTGTTCTGATTCAGTCACTTCACCTGCTGGTGAAGTGACTGAACCGACAGGGTTGTTACCCTCTCCTGAAACATCCAGACACTGACCCGTGGTAAGTAAAATTTTTTTTACCGTCAGCTGATTCATGGTGAGAGTGCCAGTCTTGTCCGTCGCGAAATAGGTACAGGATCCTAATGATTCAACAGCGATCAACTTGCGAATAATCACATTTCGTTTCGCCATACGTCGCATGCCAATGGCCAGGGCAACAGTAATCGCGACAGGTAAGCCTTCAGGTATAGCTGCTACGGCAAGGGCGACCGTGACCAGAATAATTTCATTGATCGGCATCCCTTGCAGCAGGGCCATCACAGCCAGCATGACCGTGACCAGTCCCATGATGATGGCAACCCGCTTGGTAAATTTTTCCATACGTATCAGCAGTGGGGCACTGACCGAAGGCCGGCTAAGCACTGAACTGGCAATATGCCCAAGTTCAGATTGTTGAGCGGTCGCAACAACCACGCCATGACCACGTCCGCGATTTACCATTGTGCCTGCGAAGGTCATATTGACACGATCACCCAACACAGTTTCATCATCAAGTATGGGACCTGCATTTTTCAACACACTGGTCGACTCACCGGTGAGTAGTGATTCATCGACCTCCAGATCTGTGGTTGCGAGCAGGCGAATGTCAGCCGGAATACGATCACCGGATTCCAGAAAAATAATATCGCCAGGTACTAGTTGTTCAGCGTTGATCTCATAACTCTCTGCATTGCGTAATACCCGACAGCGCACATTCACCAGTTTTTGTAATGAAGTGGCCGCACGTTGTGCATTGTATTCTTGCGCTGTGCCAATCAACGCGTTTAGTAACAACACGAAGAAGATAAAGGTGGCATCGGTCCATTCCTGGATGAAAATAGAAAATACGGCCGCCGCAACCAGGATATAGATCAGTGGATTGGCAAACTGCCTGAAGAAAATCAGTGGTAGTCCCGGTAATCTGGCTCGGGGCAGGGTATTCAAGCCAAATT
>JASFLL010000005.1:0-14128 GCA_050118115.1 Thioalkalispiraceae bacterium | reverse complement strand
GTTGCCATTGGCCATTTTTATCACGCCAGCGATAAGCCTTGGTATGGGTGACATTCTCAGGGAGGATTTGCTCGGATTGACGTTCGAACCAGGCCCTGTATTCTGGGGTCAGGTAAATTATTACCCCAGCAACGATAATAACGAAGATGGCGATGAAACCCAGTTTTTTCATCATCGCTAAAATGTGGCGCCATTCCAGCCCCACATTTTTCTGGGTGCATCGGAAAATTCAATATAGACACGATCAGGTGAGACCCCCAATGTATCCTTAGCCAGGTCACACAGGGCGCTGGATAATTCCGGGGTTTGTGTCTCTGAGAGACCGATACTTTTCAGTTCCATGAATATCGCAGGGTCATCGCTACCGGCGAATATCATGCGTACCGGTGGTTCCATGGTTACCATTACATAGCGTTCCGGTTTGCCAAGTTTCTCAGCGACCAGTCCGGAGGCTTTCTGGATGAAGTTTTTGCCTTCGCTGTCATTGAGTGCCTGATTGCTCTGGACTTTGAGGTATGGCATCAGTCACAAAACTCACGTATAGCTTCTTTTGAACGCTGGATTTGTTCTTCGCGTTCTTTGGGAGTAACAACCCGAATTTTCCCATCTTCGCCTCTTACACGGCGATATACCTGGAAAACCTTGAGGTTCTTTTTTGCTGCTTCACAGTTCTTCTTACGAATTTCTGCATTTTTTGAGATTTCTTCGGCGACGGTTTTTGAGGCCTGGTCTTGCTCGGTCTCTCCTGCTCCTGCTGAAGAAGTCGAAGAAGGTGTCGGACTTGTGGTGCCGGGACGTGGTTTTTTTTGCTTCTTGATTTTCTCATATTCCACATCGCGTGGGCGTTGTTGAGAGTAATGGACATTCCCCTCAGCATCCGTCCACTTGTACATACCAGCCTGGGCGGGTGTCGAAACTACAACAGTAGAAATAGAAAATAGCAGGCCGAATCCGGCGTGAATGGAAATTCTGATAATCTTTTTCATAAGTGAATCCGTCAGTTAAGTTCAATCAGTATGCAATGTTCTGATTCTTATGTAAATTATGGTGTACCACAGCAAATACTCAAGGTGCGTGATCGAGGTCTCGATCTCTCACTCCAATGTCCCGTCAACGCGCGGGATTAAGCCTAATCTATCTCATTTGGGCTAGAAAGGCCTTGATTACACTTACTTATCTTGACCTCGTCTACGAAAATAAGTAGTTTCTTATCTTTTCTGCGGCCATGCTTGATCCTGGGCGATTGGCCGTAATCGAGGCCCGTTTACGGGCATTTTTTGTCTTTGGGAGACTTTTGTGGAATTAAACGGCGCGGATATCGTCGTCCAGTTTTTGAAGGACGAGGGCGTTGAGTACGTCTTTGGCTATCCTGGTGGGGCAGTACTCCATATATATGATGCTTTGTACAAGCAGGATGATGTTCGCCATATCCTTGTGCGCCACGAGCAGGGGGCAACCCATGCTGCAGATGGTTATGCGCGGGCCACGGGCAAACCAGGGGTTTGTCTGGTGACCTCCGGCCCTGGTGCCACCAATGCAGTCACCGGCATTGCTACAGCGCATTTAGATTCGATTCCCATGGTGGTGATAACGGGTCAGGTCCCGACGGCGTACATTGGTTCCGATGCCTTTCAGGAGGTGGATGCCGTCGGCATCACGCGTCCGTGCGTAAAACACAATTTCCTGGTGAAAGACGTTAATGATATCGCCAGGACCTTGAAGAAGGCCTTTTATATTGCCACGACCGGTCGACCCGGTCCCGTGGTGGTTGATATCCCAAAAAATATTACCGACCCGAATATCACAGTGCCCTATGAGTATCCGAAATCTGTCGAGATGCGCTCCTATAATCCAACTGCAAAAGGTAATGCTCGCCAGATCAAAAAGGCCATTGACCTGATCGTGTCAGCCAAACGCCCCATGCTGTACACCGGCGGCGGTGTGATTCTGGGCAAAGCAGACAAAGAACTTACTGAATTTGCCAGGAAACTGGGCTACCCCGTTACCAATACCCTGATGGGACTTGGTGGTTATCCCGGTACAGATAAGCAATTTGTAGGTATGCTGGGTATGCATGGAACCTATGAGGCCAACATGGCCATGTATGAGTGCGATGTATTAGTTGCCATCGGCGCACGCTTTGATGACCGCGTAACCGGTGATGTTGAACATTTCTGCCCGAGCGCCAAGATCATTCACATCGATATCGATCCTTCATCGATCTCGAAAAATGTGCGTGTGGATGTGCCCATTGTCGGGGATGTAAAGAGCGTCCTCTCAGATATGTTGCTGGCGCTGGATAGTATGGCCAAACCTGATGAAAAGGCACTGTCGGCCTGGTGGAAACAGATTGACCAATGGCGCAGTAAAGACTGCCTGGCTTATGACCGTAAGAGCGAAATCATCAAGCCCCAATATGTTATTGAAAAGCTTTATGAAGTTACGCAGGGGGATGCCTATGTGACTTCTGATGTAGGTCAACACCAGATGTGGGCTGCGCAATTTTATAAGTTCAAGAGTCCCTATCACTGGATTAACTCCGGGGGCCTGGGCACGATGGGGTTTGGATTACCTGCAGCAATTGGGGCCAAGCTGGCCCATCCAAATGCCGATGTTGCCTGTGTGACGGGTGAGGCCAGTATCCAGATGTGTATTCAGGAGTTATCCACGGCGATGCAGTATATGTTGCCCTTGAAGGTATTGACGTTAAACAATCGCTATATGGGGATGGTGCGTCAGTGGCAGGAATTTTTCTATGAAAGCCGTTATTCGCAATCTTATATGGAAGCATTACCTGATTTTGTAAAGCTGGCTGAAAGCTATGGGCATATTGGCATGCGTATCGAGAAACCAGGCGATGTTGAAGGAGCCATTCGCGAAGCCTTCGGCATGAAAGAACGATTGGTGTTTATGGACTTCATTACGGATCAAACAGAAAATGTTTATCCGATGATCGCGGCAGGCAAACCACATAATCAAATGCATATGGCATCTGACAGGGAACTCGCATGATGCGCCACATCATTTCAATGTTAATGGAAAATGAATCAGGTGCCTTATCGCGCGTTGCCGGGTTATTCTCGGCGCGTGGCTATAACATCGAATCATTGACGGTCGCGCCGACCGAGGACCCATCTTTGTCGCGTATGACTATCGTCACTACTGGCTCGGATAATATTATAGAGCAAATCACCAAGCAGCTGAACAAACTGGTTGATGTTGTCAAGCTCGCTGATATTACCGATGGTATCCATATCGAACGTGAATTAATGCTCATCAAAGTCAATGCGGATAGCGCAACAAAGCGTGAAGAATTAAAGAGACTGGCTGATGTATTTCGAGGCCGTATTATTGATGTCACAGACACCACTTATATTATTGAACTGACTGGCACTAATGAAAAACTCAATGCCTTTATCGAGTCCATCGCGGGCCAGAATATCATCGAAACGGTACGTTCAGGGGTATCTGGTATTGCCAGAGGCGAGCGGAGTCTGGGCCTGAGCATATAGTCTTCAGAATTTTATTTATCAAGAACTTTAAAAAAGGATATAACCATGAATATTTATTACGACAAAGACTGCGACTTGTCGATAATCAAGGGGATGAACGTAACCATCGTTGGTTATGGCTCCCAGGGGCATGCACATGCCAATAACCTGAAAGATTCAGGTGTGAACGTAACGGTTGCTTTGCGCCCGGACTCTGCTTCAGTTGCCAAGGCCGAAGCTTCAGGTTTAACCGTTAAGGCTGTTGAAGATGCTGTCAAAGATGCCGACCTGGTTATGGTCCTGACTCCGGATGAGTTTCAGTCACAGCTATACAAGTCTCAGATTGCTCCCAATGTGAAAAAGGGTGCAGTACTCGCATTCGCACATGGTTTCAGTATTCATTACAACCAGATCGTTCCTCGTGCTGATCTGGATGTCATTATGATCGCTCCTAAAGCACCAGGTCATACTGTTCGGAACGAATTTAAAAATGGTGGTGGTATCCCGGATCTTATCGCTGTCTTCCAGGACGCTTCTGGAAAGGCAAAAGATATTGCCCTGTCATATGCCTCTGCAATTGGTGGTGGCCGTACCGGCATTATTGAAACAACTTTCAAAGATGAAACTGAAACCGACCTGTTTGGTGAACAGGCTGTATTATGTGGTGGCTGTGTTGAACTGGTTAAGGCCGGTTTTGAAACGCTGGTTGAAGGCGGTTATGCACCAGAAATGGCATATTTTGAGTGCCTGCATGAACTCAAACTCATTGTTGATTTGATGTATGAGGGTGGTATTGCCAATATGAATTATTCAATTTCGAATAATGCAGAATATGGTGAATACGTAACTGGTGAAAAAGTTATTAATGACCAGAGTCGTGAAGCCATGCGGCAGGCGTTGCGGAACATCCAGTCTGGTGAATATGCCAAGAGGTTTATTCTTGAAGGACAAACTAATTATCCCGAAATGACAGCACGTCGTCGTTTAAATGCGGCGCATCCGATTGAACAGGTAGGGGAAAAGTTACGTTCCATGATGCCCTGGATCACAGCTAACGCGCTGGTTGATAAAAGCAAAAACTAAAATATAAAGGCCGCTGCAAGCGGCCTTCTTAATTCGGGAGGGAGGAAATGATCGCGCCAGAAGGCAGATTAATTATTAGTTTGCTATGTCTTTGTATAGTGGCGCTTCACCTGGCGGTAGGTGTGATCGTATGGCCATTATGGGGTATCGTGCTGGTTCTCTCTTATCTATATCGCGATCCTAAACGTACCATTCCATCAGCGCCTCTCGGACTGGTGAGTCCCGTGGATGGCGTGATCATCGCGATTGAAAACAAGTATGATACCTTCCTTAAACGTGAAGCATTTGTTATCAGTATCCAGATGAACTGGTCAGGAGCCTATGTGTTACGTGCCGTGACTGAAGGTAAGATTATGCAGCATTGGTTACATGAAGCAGGAACTGAGTCCCAGGAGCTTTTGCAACATGCGATCTGGATCCAGACTGATGAACTGGACGATGTTGTCATAGCAATCCATGCTGCCGGGCGATTTCGTCGTATGCATTGTTATGCATCTGTCGGCGAAAGAGTGGGGCAGGGTAAACGTTGTGGTTTTATTCCTTTTGGTACGAGAGTTGATGTGATCTTACCTGTGAAAACCAGGACGGCGCTTAAGCCAGGAGATAAAGTTTTGGCCGGTCGGGATCTAATTGCTCAGTTCGTGCACTGAACTGATTGCGATCCTGACTTGTTGCTTAGTCCCGGAGTCTTTCAAAAATTGCCGGGTAATGTATTATTATAATGGAACTTATATATTTAGAGGCTTAGACTATAGAAATTATGGAAAATACGGACAAAAAGTCTCGTCGACGGGGTATTTACCTGGTACCCAATATGCTTACCCTTGCCGCTCTGTTCTGCGGTTTTTTTGCAATTGTAGCGGCGACGAATGGATGGTTTGACTGGGCGGCGTATGCAATATTTAGTGCGATGATTTTTGATGGTGCGGATGGGCGAGTTGCTCGCTGGACCAATACCCAGAGTGACTTTGGCGCTGAATTTGACAGTCTGGCAGATATGGTTTCTTTCGGTGTTGCACCTGCACTGATTATATTTGAATACGCCCTGGGTAATACCGGCCAGCTTGGGAAAGTTGGCTGGCTAGCTGCATTTATTTACACGGCTGCCGCAGCGCTGCGGTTAGCGCGTTTCAATACCCAGGTAGGTATTGCTGATAAACGCTATTTTCAGGGACTGGCCAGCCCTTCTGCGGCAGCCATTGTCGCGGGTTATGTCTGGGTTTGTGACAAATACCTGGAACCTCATCCAGTCATTAATATCGTCGCTGTATTTATTACAATCGCAGTTGGGGTGCTGATGGTGAGTAATATTCGTTATCACAGTTTTAAGGGTATCGATTTTCGCTCCAAAATACCTTTCGTTGGGATGGTAGCGATAGTAATGGTGATTGCGGTTATTTTTTCTGAACCCCCTGTACTGTTATTTAGTATTTTTCTTTTATACGCCATTTCCGGGCCTATCCTGACCCTGAACGAGCTGCGTAAACGACAACGGGAAAGACGCAGAAATGCCAAAGATAACTCCAAGCATATCGATTCGCATCAATAGAGCTTTTTACACGTCTGAATCGTGAAAATGCCTACCTCCCTGTAGGCATCTCAAGCAGGGTCAAAACTTATCAGAAGTGAAGACTGACACTGACCGAATATAGGTCGACATCGCCGCCATCGACATCCAGGAAGGTCTGATATTCACCACGCAGTGAGACATAGTGCTGGAGTTGTGCCTGTAAACCTACACCGAAAGTTGCATCTGTGCCTGTATTAGAAGTAAAGGCATCCGATACCTCCCAGTTAAAAAATCCGCCTCGACCATAGAGGTCAATATGGGGGGACAGGGGGATATAGCCAATCAATTCATAGCTAACACCATCCTGGTTCAAGGCCCCGTTTGCATAACTTCCCAGGTCGACATAAGCCAGTTCCATGCCGATATGAGGCGTCAGGTTTACACCGCCATAAAATTTATACGCCGACTCATCTTCATTCAGGATCTGATCGTGTGCAGAACCAAAACCCATACCCATATATACGCCTGGTTGGGCAGCCTGGGCAGTGTTAAAGGGCAGCACCATGGTGGCGCCCATCACAAGTAAGAGCGCGCTGTTTTTCATTGCATTGGTATGTTTCATGGCAATCTCCTGGCATGAGAATTAATTTAGTGATGAGATATTATGGTGACCTACCTGAACCTCATCTGAACTGGCGGATCTGAAAGCGTCGATCAGGACAAAAATTTAATCCAAAAATTTGGCAATTTCAGATTCTGCATGTATAGTTATGATTATGAGTCACACAGTAAATATAAGTTCATCCACTGGTTGGTCACAGCCTGCCACCCAAACCCTGCTCGGTCTGGGTCTATTCCTCCTGCCCGGTGGGGCAGCATAACTATTTACCAGCGCGAAAGCGCATCCCGGAAAACAATTTTGTAAAATACAGCCCGCATCGCGAGGCTGGATGTTAGGCATTAGATCCCAGGGCTAGATCTCTGGTGACGATCTCAGGAGTAGAGACCGATGAGCGATCAGTTAATTATTTTCGATACCACTTTACGTGATGGGGAACAAAGCCCTGGCGCGTCAATGACAAAAGATGAAAAAGTGCGTATTGCCAAGGCACTAGAACGTATGCGCGTTGATGTAATTGAAGCGGGTTTTCCCATCGCCAGTCCTGGTGATTTTGAGGCAGTGCATGCAGTGGCCAGCGCTATCAAAGACAGTACGGTGTGTGGCTTGTCCAGAGCACTGGACAAGGATATTGAACGTGCCGGGGAGGCGATCAAACCCGCCAACTCGGGCCGCATTCATACCTTTATTGCCACTTCCCCGATACATATGAAGATGAAACTGCGGATGGAACCAGACCAGGTTCTGGAGCAAGCCGTGGCGGCGGTCAAAAAAGCCCGCCAATATACAGATAACGTGGAGTTTTCACCGGAAGATGCAGGTCGTTCAGAACCGGACTTTCTTTGTCGTGTCCTGGAGGCTGTGATTGATGCCGGGGCGGGTACGCTGAATATCCCTGATACAGTTGGTTATAACGTCCCAGAACAATTTGGTGGTTTGATCAAAACCTTGCGTGAACGAATTCCCAATTCTGACAAGGCCATATTCTCTGTGCACTGCCATAATGACCTGGGTCTGGCTGTTGCCAATTCCTTGGCAGCTGTCATGAATGGGGCGCGACAGGTTGAGTGCACGATCAATGGCCTGGGTGAACGAGCGGGTAATGCTGCTTTGGAAGAAATAGTCATGGCCGTTAAAACGCGCAAGGACATATTTCCCTGCAATGTTGACCATCTTGATACAACGCAAATTGTCAGTGCCTCCCGTCTGGTCTCGGGCATAACCGGCTTTGCAGTACAACCCAACAAAGCCATTGTTGGTGCCAATGCCTTTGCCCATGAATCTGGCATTCATCAGGATGGGGTATTAAAAAATCGCGAGACTTACGAAATCATGCGCGCCCAGGATGTCGGCTGGAGTGATAACCGCATGGTATTGGGCAAACACTCCGGACGCAACGCCTTCAAAACACGCTTGAAGGAGCTTGGTGTAGAATTTGCCTCAGAGGCGGAACTGAATGATGTCTTTGCCCGATTTAAGGAATTGGCAGACAAGAAACACGAGATCTACGATGATGACCTGCAGGCTCTGGTGACGGAGACCATGGAGGCGGAAAACGAAAATATTCGCCTGGTTTCATTGAAGGTCTGTTCCGAGACCGGTGAAACACCCCATGCAGAGGTTACTGTTGATGTAAGTGGCAAGGAACACTCAGCCAGCGCCGATGGTGGTGGTCCTGTCGATGCAGCATTTCGGGCCCTGGAAGCGGTTTTCAATAGCGGTAGCGAGTTGTTGCTGTATTCAGTGAATAATATTACCAGCGGCACCGATGCCCAGGGTGAGGTCACGGCCAGGCTCAAGAATAATGGACGAATCGTCAACGGTCAGGGTTCGGATACGGATATCGTGATCGCCTCAGCTAAGGCTTATATTAATGCCCTGAACAAGATTCAGGCAGACGTGGAGCGCGCCCATCCGCAAAAGGGTGATGTTTAGGACCTAAACGAGCCGCCAGATCTCAGGTACAATCAGGGTCAACTGAACCAATTTAGGAGCATCAGTTGACCCTGACAGCACGACAGCGCGCTTACCTGATGACGATGGGAATCACTACCTGGGTCGACCAGTCGGCCCAGGAAATGGTTGCATCGGACGAAACTAGTTCAGCAGGCATCGCCAACCCGGCAACAACTAATGCGCTGAATCAGACTAAGCAATCGCTTGATATTGCTAGTCTCGAGTGGGCAGAACTGGCTGAACAGGTGGCCAGTTGCAGGCTCTGCGATCTGCATAGCAGCCGTACCCAGGCTGTGTTTGGGGTGGGAAATCCACTGGCGGATTTAATGTTCGTAGGTGAGGCCCCCGGCGCGGATGAGGATCGCCAGGGTGAGCCGTTCGTGGGCCGGGCCGGTCAGTTATTAAACGAAATGCTCAGGGCCATCGGACTACAACGCCAGCAGGTCTATATCGCAAATATTCTTAAATGCCGTCCACCGAATAATCGGGATCCCAGGCCGGAAGAAGTCGAACAGTGTGTACCTTATTTATATCGCCAAATTGCGCTGATACAGCCGAAACTGATTGTGGCTGTAGGACGAATTGCGGCCCAGCGCCTGCTAAAAACCGACATCTCATTGTCGAAGCTACGGAACAAAATCCATACTTTGCCTGAGACCCAGACACCGTTTATCGTGACTTATCATCCCGCTTATCTGTTACGTTCCCCGCTTGAGAAGCGAAAAGCCTGGCAGGATTTATTATTTGTGAAACAAACACTGAATTCATCCAGATAGATTTATAAGATTTATTTTATGAGTGCTGTACTAAAACCAACCGACGGAATACGTCCCATGACCGAAGATGATATCGACAGGATCATGGATATTGAACGTGCAACCTACAAGTACCCGTGGACCGTAGGTATCTTTCATGATTGTTTGCATGTAGGGTATTGTTGTTGGGTTTATGATCGTGATGATGAAATCGAGGCCTATGCAGTTATGTCTGTGGGGGCAGATGAAGCACATATCCTGACCCTGGTCGTGAAGGAAAGTAGTCGTGGTCAGGGGTTGGGCAGAAGGATGTTAACTTATTTAAAAGATGTTGCGGTGCAACACAAGGCTGATACGCTCTTACTCGAAGTGCGGCCCTCGAATGATGTGGCGATCAATCTTTATCGTAGCTTTGGTTTTAATGATCTGGCAATTCGCCCAAATTATTATCCTTCAGATGCTGGCCGGGAAGACGCGTTGATTATGGCCATGAATATCTAGTCGTTGTTGTTTTATCCGCAGGTTAATTAGTCTATATGTTTAGTTTGCCCGATAGTCGGAAACTTATTGATATCGTGCGTAAAGCTGCCAGGCAGGAGTTGTTGACGCGTTTTGAACGGGTTTCCCAACAACTCAAAGCTGATGGTAGTATTATCACTGATGCTGATATTGCTATGCAAAAATGCCTGTTCCAACAATTGCAGTCTAATTGGGCTGATATTCCTTTCCTGGGTGAAGAAATGACAAGAGAGGAACAACAGCAGCTTTTATCACAAACTGGAAATGGACTTTGGGTGGTTGACCCTATTGATGGGACCACCAATTTTAGTTTGGGTATACCATTTTATGCAGTGTCGGTAGCGCTCATTCAGAACAACCAGGTGCAGCTCGGTGTTGTCTATGATCCAGCCCGCGATGAATGCTTTAATGCCATCCGCGGAGAAGGTGCTTTTTTGAATGGCAAGCCGCTGGATTTAATCGAATCAGCTGGAGTTACGAATATTACGGTGGCCGAAGTTGATTTTAAACGCTTGAGTCCAGCACTCGCGCAGAAAATCGTGACAGAACCACCTTATAAATCTCAACGTAGTTTTGGATCAGTTGCTCTGGACTGGTGCTGGCTTGCGGCAGCAAGAGGAGATGTTTATCTGCACGGTAAACAAAATCTCTGGGACTTTGCTGCAGGTAGTCTGGTTCTGGAAGAGGCCGGGGGCGTCAGTTCAACATTGGATGGCGAGCCTGTATTTAATGGTTCCCTGGAGCCGCGTTCCGCTGTAATTGCAATTAATCAGAACCTGTATGATCAATGGTATGGGTTTTTAACTAATTAAGATGCAAATTCACGTAAAATGTTTATCCTGCCATCCCTGGTAGAGGCTGGTAATTGGTACTTTAACTGGTACAATCCCGGCCTTTGATTTAGATAGTACAATAGAGAGAATTCATGGCAAGTTATCAACAGGAAATGTCGCGGCGCCGTACTTTTGCGATCATTTCTCACCCCGATGCAGGTAAAACAACTTTAACCGAAAAGCTGCTGCTGTTTGGAGGCGCTATTCAGATGGCGGGAACTGTAAAGGGTAAAAAAGCCGATCGTCATGCCACTTCTGACTGGATGGAGCTGGAAAAGCAACGCGGCATCTCGGTAACGTCCGCAGTGATGCAGTTCCCCTATAAAAATTATATCGTCAATTTGCTGGACACACCTGGCCATGAGGATTTCTCGGAAGATACCTATCGTACTTTAACGGCAGTGGATTCTGCCTTGATGGTGATTGACTGCGCTAAAGGTGTAGAGGCCAGGACTATCAAGTTAATGGATGTATGTCGTCTGCGTGATACACCGATTATGACATTTATCAATAAACTGGATCGCGAAGGACGCGATCCCATGGAGTTGATGGATGAAGTCGAAGAGGTCCTGAAAATAAAATGTGCGCCGATTACATGGCCTATTGGAATGGGTAAACGTCTAAAAGGTGTATATCACATTCTTCAGGATAAAGTGCATTTGTATAGCGCAACACATGGTGGCAAGATTCAAAGCGGTGAAGTGATTGAAGGTTTGGATAATCCTCGCCTGGATGAAATTCTGGAGGGTAATGCGCAGGATTTCCGTGACGAGATAGAATTGGTGCAGGGAGCCAGTCACGAATTTGATATAGATGCCTACCTGGCAGGTGAGCTAACACCGGTCTTTTTTGGCTCCGCAATTAACAATTTCGGAGTGAATGAGCTACTGGATTACTTCGTTGAAATTGCACCTGCACCACAGCCCAGGGGAACCGATGTACGTAAGGTTGATTCGAAGGAAGAAAAATTTACTGGTTTCGTATTTAAGATCCAGGCCAATATGGATCCACAGCATCGTGACAGGGTCGCCTTTGTGCGCGTATGTTCCGGTACCTATAACAAAGGTATGAAAGTCTACCAGGTACGAATAGGTAAAGATGTAAAAATTGCCAATGCTACAACTTTCATGGCGAGCGAGCGTGAAAATATTGAGATGGCTTACGCTGGTGACATTATTGGTTTCCATAATCATGGCACTATTCAGATCGGCGATACTTTTAGCGAAGGTGAAAATCTAAAATTTACAGGCATACCTAACTTTGCCCCTGAACTCTTTCGGCGGGTACGCTTGAAAGATCCACTCCGGATGAAAGCGCTGCAAAAAGGTCTGGATCAACTGAGTGAAGAGGGCGCTTCACAGGTCTTTCGTCCGATTAATAGTAATGATGTGATCGTCGGTGCTGTGGGTGTGCTGCAATTCGATGTTGTAGCCTTTCGCTTAAAAGAAGAATATGGCGTTGAGTGTGGATTTGAGGCGGTAAATGTTAATACTGCTCGTTGGGTCACATGCGACGATGCCAAAATGCTGGAAGACTTTAAAAAGAAAGTCAGTGATAATCTTGCCATCGATGCAGGAGGCAGTCTCACCTACCTGGCACCTACCCGCGTCAATCTTGACCTTACAATAGAACGCTGGCCGGATGTTGAATTCCATGCCACCAGGGAACATTAATCACTCATTTCCTGGCCCTCGGTAAGAATCAGAAAAATCCTACAAGAATTCAGCGTTTTCCTACTTGCCTTACTGAACACTGTTTATTATCCTTGTCTAAATTAAACAGTGTTCAATAAAACCCGAATTTGGAGATTTGGATGGCACGCAGAAACGACCATAGCAGGCAGGAGTTACAGAAAATGGCCATTGAGGCGGCCATCCGTATTTTGAATGAAGAGGGTTCGGGTAGCCTGTCTACGCGCAAGGTTGCAAAAGCAATAGGGTACACCGTCGGGACCCTTTATCTGGTTTTTAAGAATCTTGATGAACTGATTTTGCTGGTTAATGCCACGACCCTGGATGAGTTAGAGTCAGCAATTGTTGCTGTCTCACAGGATCAACCTGACCCTGCCTCTACCTTGAAGGCCATGGCTCTGGCTTATTTGCATTACGCCCAGGATAATTTTGCACGCTGGTCATTATTATTTACTCACCAGTTACCTGATGGTGAACCCATTCCCGAATGGTTTGATGCAAAAGTTGTGGCGGTGTTTGAAAAGGTACAGACCCCATTACATCAAATTCGTCCGGACTGTGATGAACAGACTTGTCTGCAGGCCGCGCGTGAAATCTGGAGCGGTGTACATGGGGCCTGTGATCTTGGCTTAAAAGGCAAGTTGTCATTAGGTGGTGAATTCAAAGCTGATACCTTACTTGAATCGCTTGTTGAAAATTATTTAATTGGCTTTGCCTATGCACAGGGGGATAGATCATGATTCGTAGAATAATAAAAAATATATTGAAGCTGATTTATCGCGTAGAAATTACGGGTCTTGAAAATTTCAAAGCGGCGGGTGATCGAGTCATGATAGTAGCCAATCACACCTCGTTTCTTGATGGCCTTTTGCTCGCATGTTTTATGCCTGAAAAATTAAGTTTTGCAATAAATACACATATTGCTAAAAAATGGTATTCAAGGTTGATAAAACCAGTCGTTAACCTGTTCCCCATGGATCCAACTAATCCATTATCGTTAAAGTCATTTATCCGCTTTGTGCAGCGAGATCAACGCGTCGTGATTTTTCCAGAAGGCAGGATCACGGTAACTGGTGCCTTAATGAAGATTTACAACGGTCCCGGTCTGGTCGCAGATCGTTCTGGTGCAATGGTCCTGCCCGTTAGAATTGAAGGCGCCCAGTACACTCCATTTTCACGACTGCGTGGTCGGGTTAGATTACGCTGGTTTCCGAAGATCACTATCAAGGTATTACCACCACGTGCAATTAGTGCTCCTGAAGATGTGCGTGGTCGTGCGCGTCGTAAATATGCCGGTCAGGTATTGACCGATATCATGACCAATATGATGTACAAGACAGGAAACTACAATCGTACAATTGTTCAGGGTGTGCTTGATGCTATGAGTATTCATGGCCGAAATCACCGGATTGTGGAAGATATAGAACGCCAACCATTGACCTATAATCAGTTACTCACTCGTTCATTCATACTGGGAAACAAAATCAGGAATAATCATTCTGACGGGGAGTATGTTGGGGTGTTATTACCAAACTCAGTTGGGAGCATCGTTGTTTTCCTGGGATTACAAATCTATAACCGTGTTCCGGCTATGTTGAATTTTTCAACGGGCGTCAAAGGGATGGTTTCAGCCTGTGAAACGGCCGCGATTAAAACAGTATATACGTCAAG
>JASFLL010000004.1:0-14324 GCA_050118115.1 Thioalkalispiraceae bacterium | reverse complement strand
AACGGGTGGCGAACAACTGGAGAGCAGTTGGGCGGTGGTAACGGAGTTTATCCAGAAATCCTCCCCGAAGTGGGAAGAATTGCTGGGACTGGAAATCGCTTCGAACTTCCTGACAAAATACCATGCGCCTTTTCAGATGGATGAGATCCTGGAACATCGCAACCTTCGAGTGTTGCAAGAGGTCTACAACACATTTGAGCAGGCAGGCAAACTGGCAAGTGAATTGTCACCGGATAATAGAGGTATCGCTGTCAGACATATCATCGCCACCTTATTATTTGATCCGACATCGAGCCCCCGGGTGCGAAGAACATTGACTACTCAGGATATCGATATTGATAAATTACGGTCGGCTTTTTTCACCACAGTAGCAGAAGGTTGGCCAATTGAAGATCGGGATACCTGGCGTAAACTGGTTCAACCTGAGAGGTCTGGCGATATCTGGGAAGACGCTAGTGTTCGAGGCGAGGTTGAAGGTCCAGCGCAAGCTGGTCATGGAGCCGGACGCTATCCACGTGTGATTGAGATCGAACCTGTCGTTGGCGAGATAAGCGAGACCGTATTCGCCGGATATGCCGCCGATTCAGCCGAAGAAAAAGAAGACCTGCTTGGCATCAAGCGTGACGTGAATGCCATCTGTTCCATTTTAGCTGCCAGGCATGTACCCCTGCCTTTATCACTCGGGTTATTCGGCGATTGGGGCACCGGCAAGACCTTCTTTATGAATCGCATGCACGATCAAATAGAATTACTGGCCGATAAATCAAAAGGTTTACCGCCGGATCAAACCGCCTACAGCCCTAACATCGTGCAGATTCGTTTTAATGCCTGGCATTACATCGATGCCAATCTGTGGGCCAGCCTGGTCACCCATATTCTTGATTCGCTTTATAACTACCTACTGGGCAAGCCCGATAATCCCTGGAATGATGCGGTGGAAAATCTTGAACAGGCGGAAGGCCTGCATGAGGCCGCCCGGCATAACCTCACGCAGGCAGAAAAATCCGTAGAAAAAGCACAATCGGAACTACAGACGATACAAAACCAGCGTGAAAAAAAACAACAATATATCGAGCTCCAGTTTAATTCGTTAAAGAACCTGCTGACTGATGACATAAAAGAACAATTTAATAAGGTAACAAAAGACTTTGGCCTGGACGAGGCACTAAAGTCAGTAGATGATTTAAGCGACCAGTTGCAGGAGATGAAATCACGTAGCGGGCGTCTGAAAAGTTTCTTTGCGGTCATGTTGCATTCTAAATATGCGCTTCCCTATTTTGGTTTGCTGTTGCTGGTGTTATTACTCCCCATCGCCATCGGCGTAGTCATCCCCCAGTTCACTCAAGAAGGCGGTGCTGCCGTTGAGTTTGGTACCTTGATAAGTCAGTTCGGTACCGTGGTGGTAGGTGTCTTTGCCTGGTTAAAAAAACCCATGGGCTGGTTAAAGAAGGGATTAACCACCCTCGAGCGAGTACAGGAAGAGGCAGAGAATGCCCGGCAAGCAAAAGTGACGGCCCACAAAAATGATCCAGCCGAAGAAGAGTTTGCGGTTTTGCAGGAAAAAGAACGGGCCGCACGTGAAGCCTTGAGAGAATCCAAGAAACGTCTGCAACAGGCCCAGATCGAACTGGAAGAGGCACAACCAAGTCGGCGACTTTACCGGCTCATTGAAGAGCGGACGAAATCAGATGACTACCAGAGCCGACTGGGCATTATCAGTCTGATCCGCAATGACTTTGAAAGACTCAGTTCCCTGATACGTCCGGAGAAGGAGTGGATTGAAAAATTAAAGAAGCAAGGCAAACTCCTACCGAAACCGATTCCGATCGATCGAATCATTCTTTATATCGACGATCTCGATCGCTGTCCCCAGCACCGCGTCGTCGAGGTACTCGAAGCCGTGCACCTGCTACTGGCCTTCCCGATCTTTGCCGTGGTGGTTGGTGTCGATCCCCGCTGGTTACGTCGTTCGCTGGAATTGCATTATCCTCACCTGCTGACCAGTCTGTCGGAAGACGGTACCACGGTTCGAACCAATCATGGCAGCACCGTGCGGAGATCATCGAGAACCCGTGCGGCTACCCCGCAGAACTACCTGGAAAAGATTTTCCAGATCCCGTTTAACCTGCGACCGATGGGTAAAGGCGGTTACCAGGCATTGGTGGAAAAACTCTCAGAGATACCACATACGCAAGATATTGAGGTGTCGGATACTGAACAAACTGAACAGCAAACCGAGTCCAACGTAGAAACAACTAACGTTGTTTCAATTGCGAAAGAACCTGTACAAACCAGGACGGCATTACCCGAACAGCAGCAAGAGCCTGGGCAACCCGAAGTCGAATCGACGTTACAACAACAGGCAACGTCAAGCAGTGATACACCAAAAACTACAGACGATGAATTCAAAGAGGAAGCCCAGGAAAGAGAAATCACTACAACACATCAACACGAAGATGATCTGGTGCTGACACCACCCACCCTTGAATTCACCCAGCAGGAAAAAGAATACATTGCCACCCTGTACCGCCTGTTTAACACGCCACGTGCGGTGAAGCGTTTTGTGAATACTTATCGCATTTTCCGTGCTCGTCTACCCGACAGTATGTTAGAAAAGTATGTTGGTAACGATAATGAAATCGGCGAGTATCGTTGTGTCATGGTGTTGTTAGGAATCATTACCGGTTTCCCCAGCCTGGCTCCCAAGACGATGGATGTCCTGTTCAATCAAAATTCTGATACCGACTGGGCATACTTTGTAAATGCGCTGAGCCAATCCACGCTTACGGAAAATGATTTCCCGACTAACGAGATGCCCCAGTCGATCTCCGAAATGGAAACAGACTGGGTGCGTATGTGTGATGCACTCAGTGACCTGGGCAAGGATGGTTCGCTGCCCTTCGATATGCAGACCTTTGCCAGGTGGACACCTCAGGTCGCCCGCTTCTCGTTTTCAAATATACTGCCCCCCTGGCGTGCCAGGGAAAGCAGCGAACCCGCCGAAACATCTGACTGGAAACATCTGAGTAGCCAGGAGACTGAAGAAGAAACTGCAAGCGAACTGGAATAAGAAACACACTTAGCCGTATCCAGCCACTTAACAGCCAAAACCACCATCATTGCCCGCGCGGATATAGTCCAGGGCAATCTCTGCCTGCTTGTGTCCCTGTTGACTGGCCTGCTCCAGTAAATCCATCGCCCGTTCATCATTGCCGGGCACGTATTGATCATCCAGGTACATGATGGCGCATTGAAACTGGGCTTCGGGCAGTCCCTGTTTTGCGGCATAGTTTAAATATTCAAAGGCCTGCAAATGGTGCCTGCGTGTCTTTGCATGTTTTATCAAATACTTGCCACGTGCCAGTGCCTCTTCACCGCTCATGCGTAAAATCCTGAACCGGGTATTTGTATCTCTGACATGCTTGATGGCATAGGTCGTATCGGCCTGCGCGATTATCCGCACATCACCTGCATGTAGCGTTCCGGCATGAATGCTTGAAGCGAGGGTGAGCCCTAAAGAAGAAGCTGTGACCAGCCATCCTACTTTGTAAACCAGATCCTTGTTAAACATGTTGCACCTCCTTAAGCTTTAAGTCCCTGTATGTTTAACCCGGCCTTAGTGGCCAACGTTGTAACGTACCCTGATGCGTTTGGCACGTATGCGTTGGCCTGGCCGCCATTGTTTATCTTCCAGTGGAAAATAAAATGCCTGCCTGTCACGATCGATCTTTGGCATGTGTACCACTAACACCTGCACTCTGGCGCTCTTTGCTTCGATACTATGTAGGTTGTTTTGTTTATCCTGAAAACAAACCTGTCGCTCGGCACAATCCTGCATGCCTGCCACAAGAATATGTGTCAACCCGCTGGCCTGGTTGAGGTCGAGTTGTTTTGCATAACGAATCCGTGCACGCCCGGTGATGACGATTGACAGGCTAAAAGCCCCCGCGTGATCATGCAGGGGCATTTGCTGTCCCCGATACACCGCAACCAGGCCGATGTGGCAGTGACTATCCTGATACAGGGCCGTCGACCAGCTCGGTGCAGTTAACGCATGCTTTTGTGGGCAGGCTGCCAGGGCCTGTTTCAGCTCAGGCGTACCCATGATGAGCGGGTACATCTCATTAACCCGTTGCTGAAGCTGCCATTGCAGATCGTCATGGCTGTCAGCGCAATGATTGAAGACGGTCTGAAGCGCAGACGCAAAGTTCGACCAGATATCTTCGCTCCGACTATCCCTTATCCGGCAACCATCCTTGAATTGTTTCGTGCTTTCCCTCACGGTCTTACCCTGTCATTCCATCAATATAACGTGCTGTTGTCCTGCTATGGAAAAAGAGTAGATAAAAACCTATTTATATTCCGTGAATAAATCCCTGTGCGCCTGTGAAAAAATCACGTTCTGTGAAGTTCTATGCCATCGCTACTGCTCGATTAATTCATTGCCATAGCCGGAAATCGTCAGGTTATGGATTCGGTTGTCCTGCGCCACACTGACGGTATTGTTGAGCACTGAGAATGACAACCTGAAATATTCTTAAGGTCTCAAGCCCCAGGTCTTCCTGGATTATCCCTGGTCGTTGTTTTCGGTGGACCGGCCGAATTAACTATTGAGGTTGTTGCATAAAGACAAACACCCGGGCTGAGCCGGGTGTTGTTAAACTTTCCTTTGTGCTTAAGGGTTAGAAGCTGTAGTTAACCTGCGCCTGGATGTCATTACGTGTATAGGATTCGGTGGCCAGCGTGGACTGATTATCCGTGTAGGTATAACGTAAGCGAACATCCCATTCACGATTATATAAATAGTTGGCGCCGGCACGCAGGCGGTAACGATCATCCTCACGACTTGTCCCTGCCGCGTCACCATAACGGCTATTACGATACTCCGCGGTGCCTTCCAGTCGCCACTGGGTGTTGAGCCTGTATTTCATACGCGCTTGCAGGGTGTGGCGGGTTGGTGAGTAATTGGCAGTGGGCAGGTTCTGACGATCATTGAGTTCAAGCTGATAACGCAGACGCAGGTCATGCAGATTGAAACCGAGATCGTAATCGGCACGGAACTGCTGGCGTGTACCTTCCAGGTAGTCATACAAAGCGTTTTGTGACTGGATATCGTTATAGCGATAACGCAGCGTAACTTTCCTGTCCCTGGACAATTGCTGTCTGCCAGTCAGTCGCAAATCAATGATGTGCTGGTAGCTGCTGCTATTGAGTGTGCTCTGTGAATAACGCAGGCCAGGGATCAGTTGCCATTGACCGTACTGTAACCGGTAATCCACGCCGCCCATCAGTTGGCTGAAATCGGCCACATCCACATCATTGTAATTGAGCCAGTCATAGGAAACGTTAAAGCTCAACTGTTGATTGACAATATAACTGGCGTAGGCAAAGGCCTCGAGATAATTGTCACTCATCTGGGTGGGTGAATCGTTCGGGATCAGGGTGACGTTATCATCATGCCCCAGTACCAGTGACGCCATGCCGTACCAGACATTGACTTTGGCACGTTGCTTCAGCTTGCTGATGCGGTAGTTGGCAAGTTCCTGAATGTCCTTGTCACTGCCTTTGAGCGCAATTCGATAATGCTGCAAGGCTATGCTGTTGTTGTCCTCCCGTTCCGCAATCAGGCCAAGATTGTAATTCGCTACCTGGGCGAGTTTGCGATTTTTGCGCAGGCGGGTGAAGTAGGTTTTGGCCTGCTCCAGCTTGCCGGTCTTGTAGTAGACCACGCCCAGATTGTAATTCAGGGCGGCGGAACGCATGCCTGCCTGTTCCGCTTTTTTAAAGGCGGTCAACGCCTTGTTGTAGTCACCTTTTTTAAACGCCGTCAGACCCTGTTTGAACTGGGTGTCGCCGGCAGCTGCATGTACTTCAGTTGTATAGAGGGCCGCTAATAGCGGTAGTAAAAGCGCAATATACTTCATCGCTAAAATTCCATTATTTTGTAGTCTATCCCCACGAGAAAACCGCCCCTGCCAGGCAGGGACGGTTACTCGAATAAGTTAAGTAAGTCGATAGTGATATGAATTACATAGAACTATGGCTATCGTCTTCCTTGTCTTCAGTTGCCTGCTCGGCATCGTCTTTGGCCTCATCATGACTTTCTTCAGCATCATCCATGGCGTCATCATGATGATCTTCTTTTTCATCTTCATGATCATCGCGACTGTCATTGTGATCTCCATCATGGCGCGCATCATGTCTGTCTTGATGTTCCTTATCCATGTGATCATGCATTTCTTTGCGCACATCATCAGGCAGCTCGATCTCGTTTTCGATATTATCGACATCATCACGGTCGATCACATGCATGGTGATGTCATCATGATCGGGACGCTCGGCAGCCTGGACCATCGTCAATGGCATGGTGCCAAGTAAGGTAATCATTAATAGCTGTAACGGTTTCATGTTGTAGTGCTCCTTCAGTTAAATCGTTATCTGGTAAGAGGGTGACAGTTGGCTTTGGCCCGGAATCTTTGGCGTGACATCCACATAAAAAATCTTGTCCTTTTGACCGTGGCTAATGCGGGTAGTTAGCCGCGAGCCACGGTTGTCAGTCACAATCAATGGCAACGCAAGTCGATTGTTACCTTTTTTCAGGTTTGCCTTCCATTCAATAACACGGCGTTGAGGTGCACCGGCCAGTTGCAGGTTGTCCGGCAGATCGATTCGCAAAGTCGCACCGTCAATGGCGTCTGGGGAGTTAAAGACCATGCTGACGGTCTGGATGCGGTTTGGCTCAATCTGTATCTGGACAATTTCAACCGGAGGCGCCGACTGTTGTAGCGAAGGGCTGAACGCCAGCCACAAGGCAAAAGTCGCGACCACGGCACCACTTGCCGCAGCCAGCCAGTGCGAACGCTGTGATTTCTGGCTCTGGGATTTTTGTCTTTGGGATTTTCGGTTATGTAAAAAAGCGAAGACACGCCAGGAAAAATCCGAACTCGGTTTGGGTACCGGGAGATCAAACAGGGCCTGTTGAATATTCCGGGCGCGTTCGAGCTCCTGGCGACACTGGCTACAGTCATTCAGGTGCTGCTCCAGTGCATGCCGATGTATCGCCGAAAGATTGCGATCCAGATATTCGTCAAGTTGTGATTGTGCTTGTGTACAATTCATTGTTTGTCTCCTACCCGTTAACACGCTCGGTTGCATCAACAGGTTCCCTGTCGTTGGCATAAATTGTCCGCAGCTGCTGGCGGCCACGATGCAGTCGTGATTTGAGGGTACCGATGGGCGTGTCGAGGACTTCATGGAGTTCCTGCAGGGTGAAACCTTCCACGTCATGCAGCATGATCAGAATACGCTGATCGTCGTTGAGTTGATCCAGGGCCAGGCTGAGATCCTGCTGGGTCTGTTGTTGCTGTAATTCCTGCTCCGGGGTGAGATGCTCGTGCGGTAATGCGTCAAGAATTTCTTCCGCATTGTCATCCTTTAATAACGTAGGAGTGCGCTGGGTTTTACGCCGCCAGTCGATGAACTGGCGATAGAGTACCTTGAGCAGCCAGGTCGTTGGATTGTCGAAATCTTCGATCTTGATCTGTTTTTCATAGAGCCGAATCAACAGGTCCTGGACGATATCTTCGGCATCATCACGTGAGCCGGTCAGGCGATAGGCATAGCGATACAGCACCGTCAGGTGAGGGCGTAGCTGTTTTTCAAATTGTCGCGCCCGCCGTCCGGCGAACAGGGAAATCATGGCCATAGTATCAACACGTCAGGATCGTCAGGTAGGTTCCCGAAATCATAAATTTCATGGATTATGCCGAATTAAGCTTAATTTCTCTTTAACTCAGATTAATTGACTGCTCGAAAAGGGCCGTGTTGTTAATTATTGAGTCGGGCCTCGAGACTCGCGCAGACAGTTTTGAGCACACAGATACGTGCATAACGTTTGTCGTTGGCGGGCACCAGGGACCACTTGGCGTTGTCGGTGCTGGTACGGATCACCATTTCATTGACCGCGGCTTTATATAAGTCCCATTTTTCCCGGTTACGCCAGTCTTCGTCGGTGATCTTGTGTTCCTTGTAGGGGATATGGGCGCGGGCCTCGAAGCGTTTGAGTTGTTCTTGCTGGCTGATGTGTAACCAGAACTTGTCCAACACGCTGCCGTGTTGTACCAGTTGCTCTTCGAACTCGTTGATCTCCATGTAGGCACGTTGCCATTGTGATTCACTGGCCAGTTGTTCCACCCGCTCCACCAGGACCCGCCCATACCAGGAACGATCGAAAATCGTAACGCGGCCATCGCGCGGCAGGTGTCGCCAGAAACGCCAGAGATAATGATGGGCCCGTTCTTCATCGCTTGGCGCAGCAATGGGGATCACGCGATACAGGCGCGCATCCATGCCCTGGATCAAACGCCGGATGGTGCCACCCTTACCGGCCGCATCCCAGCCTTCGAACACCAGCACCGTGGAACGTTGTTGATTGTAGGCCTGCCAGCTCAGTTCGTTGATCCGGTTCTGATAGTGTTGCAGTTGTTGTTTGTAGTCGTCTTTCCTCAGGCTGACAGTCAGATCAACTTTATCCAGCACCGTGACTCGGGCGCTTTCCACATCCGGCAGACTCGGCGCATGGCTGTGGACGTTATTGCGAGTGTGTCGGTGTTCAGTGATACGTGACTCCATGGCATCAAGAATGGTGCGTGCCACGGTCAGATCGCGATAACGCCGATCGGTAGCTTCGATTAAGTACCATTGCGCGATACCGGTGTCGGTCTCGCGGATCACCCGCTCGGCCACGTGTAAAAAATCCTGGTAGTGTTCGTGAAATTCTTCATGACTGTGGCCACTGCCCCAGCGACTGCGTAAATCATCGGCCAGGTCCTTGAGGCGTTGCTTCTGTTCTTTCTCCGGCAGGTGAAACCAGAACTTGAGGATAACGGTATTGTCCTGATGCAGCATGCGTTCAAAATCCGTGATGCGTTTCAGCTCGGCATCCAGTTCCGCCTGCGACTGTTGTTCATAAACGCTGCAGCGGATCGGTTCGCGATACCAGGCACCGAACAGGATTGCGATGTCACCGCGCGCCGGCAAGGTCCGCCAGAAGCGCCACCAGCGTGGACGCTGTAGTTCTTCTTCTGTTTCATCCCAGTAGGCATGCACCTGTACACCGCGGGTATCCAGCCATTCGTTAAGACGATTGACGACTTCACCCTTGCCGGCACCTTCGACACCGGCGATGACAATGATCATCGGGATGTTGTGCTTACGTAATTCGCGTTGGGCATCTAGCAAACGGGTACGTAGTTCAGTCAGTTGCCCGTTGAAATCTTCTTTACTGACCGAACGCCCCAGCTCTACCCCTTCAAACATAATCGACTCTTTTCTGCATGTATCTATTTAGTATAGTCAAAGGTCGCGATCACTAACCGGTATAAAAAAACACCCGGGTAACCCCGGGTGTCGTTTTGAAACTTCCTTGTATACCCTCCCTGGTAACCACCCTTCCCCGATGGCTACGGTTCTGTCCTAGTTACAATGGTTCCAGTTGCCGGGCACGCCGACCGCATCGAAAGCCTGGTTGACGGCCTTGTAATACGGATTACAGGCTTCCGTTGTAGCCAGCCCCTGTTCTCGTAACTCTGCCTCGCGTAGTGACACGGCTGCGTCAGCGATCAGGTTACGTGCATCCTGGTACTTCGACTTGGGTCCCAGGGTAAAAGCATCGGCGGCATAAAAGACCTTCAATGCCTTTTCCATCCCAATGCCATCGACCTGCACTCGTGGTACACCATTGGTGCCGGCTTCCGGGTGCGTTCCTCCCACACTGGTCAGGTAAAAGGCCATGGTCAGGATACCGCCGTTGGCATGCGGGTTACCACGATCACCGGAGGTAGTGGGCCAGTTGACCTGCCCATAATAATAAACACTTTTGTGCAGGCTGCTCTTGCCTTTGGCCGGGTCGCTTAAATAACGCGGAGGGAAACCCTGGCCACAGGATTCACACAGCTCCCAGGTATTGGCACTGTTCACCACGTTTGTGTCAAAACCGCCATCTGGATTTCCATCCTTGCTGCCACCGGACCGAGACCAGGCCTCGACCCCGGCCGCAAATACATCCGAGTAGGCCTCGTTCATGGCGGCACCTTCGGCGTTGGAACCGATCTGACTGCCGTGCATAGTGACACCATGACCATACTCATGAGCGACTAAGTCAAGAGACTCCACCAGGCGTGTGTTGTTATCACCGCCGAAGATCAGTTGATCCTTGTCGGGAAAGTAACGAGCCTGATCCTGTACCGAGATAAAATCGGTATCACGTATCTGGCCTTTTTGCGGCATGTACTGCGCGTTATAGGGCGTACAACCTCCTTGCGGCGAGGCAAACTGGGCGCCAATGGATGCCGTGATCGTGCGATCCTGATCATCCCATGACTTGCGTCCGTGCATATACTTAAAGTACCAGTAAGTGGTACCCAGGTTGGAGTAAACACCACGTGCACTGTTTGAAGCCGTATTGCTCGGGCCCTCTTCACCAAACAGGTACTGACCGGGCAACACGGTATTGATATCCACACCCTGAAGTCCGACACAATTGAGTCCCGCGCGTAATTGATAGATCTCCCGGGTAATACCGTTATTGGGACCGTTGCTGGTTGGCGGGTTACTAACTGGTCCTGGCGTTGGTTGCGGGAATTGTGGACCCGTCACCACCGGTGGAAAGTTCGGCGGCGGTAACTGTGGGCGTGTTACGACCGGTGGAAAGTTCGGCGGTGGCAACTGTGGGCGTGTTACGACCGGTGGAAAGTTCGGCGGCGGTAACTGTGGGCGTGTTACGACCGGTGGAAAGTTCGGCGGTGGCAACTGTGGTCGCGTTACGACCGGTGGAAAATTCGGCGGCGGTAATTGCGGTCGCGTTACGACCGGTGGAAAGTTCGGCGGTGGTAAATGCGGTGTCATGATAATCGGCGGTGGTGGCAGGATTACAGGGCCACGAATAATCGGTGCTCTTCTGATTGGTGGTGGTGCAAACGGAATTTGCACCGGGGGGCGCGGTACAAAGTAACCGGCATTGAGCGCAATCGTTGAACTTTTGTGGGCGCGAGTCCGTTTCTTTCCTGAATTCGCTTTCTTACTGGAGAATGATTTCCAGCTGTACTTGCTGGACCTGGATTTCTTTTTACTATTTATATAAGCATAACGACTGTTACCCGAATAATAATGCGCCGCACCAAAGATACGACTTTGTTGATCCACGATACGGCCATCATGTGCATCCACCAGCACTTCATCTACATGCAGCTTTGAACCTGTATCGTAATATTCCACCACGGAGCGATATACCAGTGAAGCTTTGGCAGTAAAATCATTGTAGTGAATCTGCAGACTGGGTTGTTTGATGATGGCAGGTTCATTGGCCGGGGGCTGTTCCAGGTTTTGCAAGGCGGCAGTAACAGCCTTTGTACCTTCTAATAAAGGCGTGGTATCGAGTTCGATATTTTTCTCAAAACGTCCGGATACCAGGCGCATGTTTTGATCCACATCAGCGCGCACCACCATTAAGGTGCCATGCACAGGCACATCCTTATAGGTCTGTTGAAAGGTGTAATAGTCATTACCAAGATTATCCGATTTGGTCCTGGTGGTGACAATGTCGTCCTCTTTACGCAGTTGCAGATAGTCAGCAGCAGCCTGCTTGATTACCTGTTTTGCTTCTTCTGCACTATTAACTTTGATGGTCGCACCAGGCTTGAAGGTCACATACAGGCTGGCGCCGTTTTTGTGTTGCGAGGTCGTCGCAAAAATGTTGCGTACCTGTTCCAGGTCTGGATTTGTCTGAACCTGCTCTGTTGCAACTTCATCCGAACCTTTAGGCACACGGTCAATGTTTGAAGTGTTGCTGCCTGCTGGCTGGCTGAATGATGCTGTCTCACTCGGCAGTGAAGTTTGCTCTGCAGACGCAACTTCACTATTCGTTTTCTGATCCGCATCTTTTGATTGCATTCTGTACGTGTCACCGCTGTACATATACAGGGTTATACCGGACAAGGCGACGACGCCAATGAATAACGATAGAATTATTTTCCTCATGGTTCTCTCCCTCTTTTACCGCACAGTGTTACCTCAAGCGTGCACGCATGCGCGTACCTGATCCCTGTGCATAAAATCATTGTCTCTGGCCAGTTAGGGCCGGGTTATGTATCTAGAATGTATTTGCGATTATTCGGGCGGAGAGTAATCACCCAGAAGAAATTTACAGAGAGTCCTTGCTGATTTTATTATTGGTTTAATATCCATGTTCCTACCCATTTTTTATTATTACTGTTGGCCCCTCCCGTCTAGCACTGGGACAAACGTGTAACTTTAATCAACGTTTGCCACTTCTTTGGCAGCAATACGCACAGGTTTTATATCTTTGTTACACGTCGTTATTAGACCATCTTGAAAATTTTATTTCCAGAGACTTTACAATTTTTAACGTACTTAAAATTTAATGTTATATGACAGAATATGAAGCATGTTTGTTACATATTGTTATAACTACCATATTGAAGTCAGCGCATGTGGTATGGAATATTAGCCGGGATGGGATAACCCGACGTCACCCAGTAATGATATTGATGTGGTCTACTTTCTGAAGTAAATACGCTTCGAACGATATTTCTGCGATAATTTATCCAGCGACTTTATCCAGGTGCGAATAGAAAACTGTGCGGAACAGGCATTTTTTTTGCTACTGGTCTTGAATCTGGACAGGCATTCGGAGTATAAGATTAGCTGCTAATTCCATTTGCCAATCAGATAAACACGTTGAAAATAACCGGCTACAAAAAAAACCTTCGCATCACGCTGTTGCTGAGTGCGTTCCTGCTGGCTATGCAGGCGATGCTGGTCTGGCATCAGCATCACGACAAGGTACTGGCGGATGAGCATTGTCAAATCTGCCTGCTCGCACAGCATTACACACCCGGCCCAGTCAGTCAGCCTGCGCCAATATTATTGTTATTCACGCACTTTGTCATTCATGTCCCCGCATACCATGATGTGACGACCCCCACTTATTACCTGTTTAAAAATCCCCGCGCCCCTCCCGCTTTCCTCGCTTAGTTAACTACTACGAAACATTGATTCAAGAATGTCGCACCTGCGTGTGTGGCCATTATTTTGTATGAGGAAGCGTTATGCATTTATTTTCCACAATACGGTATGCCTGCGTGGGCATACTCTGTGCGATCCCGCTGGTCAGCCAGGCAGCGGGGACTGGCACAAACAGTTTTAATCCCTCCATCGGCGTCATCCTGACCGGTACCTACGGACAATTCGGCAACGACCCAGCCAACTATGCCCTGCCCGGTTTTGCCCTGGGCGAAGAAGTGGGACCGGGCGAGGAAGGTTTTGGTCTCGGTGAATCGGAATTGAATATTTCCGCCAACGTCGATGACCTGTTCTATGGTCGCTTCACGGCCGCATTAAGTGCCGAGAATACCGTCGAGATCGAAGAATCATATCTTGAAACCATTGGACTGGGTGGTGGGGTGACTGTAAAGTTTGGCCGCTTCCTGTCCGGGATCGGTTATCTCAATCACAAGCACTCGCATACCTGGGACTTCGTCGATCAACCACTAGCGTACAAGGCTATGTTGGGAAATCAATATAAAGATGACGGTATCCAGTTACGCTGGCTGGTGCCTACCGATCTGTTTTTTGAAGTCGGTGTCGAAGCCATGCGCGGCGAAAACTTTCCTGCCGGTGGCGCGGCCAACGATGGCAAAGGCGTGCAGTCGATCTTTGCCCATATCGGCGGTGACATTAACGATAGCCATAGTTGGCAGGCGGGTGCCTCTTACCTGCATGCCAAAGCCAATGCTCGGCAAACTGGTGATCCGGCCGAGACCTTTAGCGGCAACAGCAACCTGGCCATGCTCGATTTCACCTGGAAGTGGGCACCCCATGGCAATAGCCGTGAAACCAACTTTGTCATGCAGCTGGAATATTTCATGCGCTCGGAAGACGGGACTTACCAGGCCAATCCCTATAACGCGGATCAAAACGGTTATTACCTGCAAGGCATCTATCAGTTCATGCCGCGCTGGCGAGTGGGACTACGCTATGACAAGTTGCATGCCGATGATCCGGGTACCGCCTTCGCCGGGACTGCACTGGAGACACAAGGTCATGACCCGCAGCGCTGGTCAGCAATGATCGACTTTTCCCGTACGGAATTTTCCCGCCTGCGTCTGCAATACAATCTGGATGACTCCATGCCGCAGAGTGATCACCAGCTTTATTTACAGTACATCATGAGTCTCGGTGCCCATGGCGCACACATGTTTTAAAAAAACAACTGCGCTCGTGACGTTTTAACAAATTATTATGGA
>JASFLL010000003.1:0-15012 GCA_050118115.1 Thioalkalispiraceae bacterium | reverse complement strand
AGGCTGGCAAACAGGAACGGACACTACAAACATATAAAGGTGATCCCATTCCGCCAGCATTGAAATTGCCACAGCTCAATGGTAAACCCATTGATCTGAATTCACTCAAAGGACAGGTTGTACTGGTTAATTTCTGGGCCAGCTGGTGTCCACCCTGTGTGCATGAAATGCCTTCCATGCAGCGTCTGTCAACTCAATTCAAAAACAGTTCTTTCATCATTCTCGGCGTTAACATGGCCGAAACAAATACTGAAGTTGAAAAATTCCTGAAGACACGCGTAACGGTGAACTTTCCCATTGTTCTGGACAAAGATGGCGAGGCACTGAAAGCCTGGGGTGTCTTTGCATTTCCGACCAGTTACGTCATCGATAAACAGGGGCGAATACGCTATGCCCTGTTTGGCAGCATAGAATGGGATAAACCGCAGATCGTTGCTAAACTTCAACAACTGATTCACGAATAACGGAAGAGCTCACATTGCATATCCATTGGCACCCAGACCCGGTCATATTTGAAATCTTTTCACTACAACTACGCTGGTATGGCTTGCTATTTGTATCCGGTTTTTTAATCGGCTTTTACATCATGCAATGGATGTATCAACGTGAAGGCAAAGATGTCAAACAGCTGGATCGCCTCTTGTACTTTATGTTTGGCGGTGCAGTCATCGGGGCACGCCTTGCCCACTGCATTATCTATGAACCGGAATATTATTTTTCCAGCCTGCAACATATGCTCGAAATCCTGTATGTATGGAAAGGTGGCCTGGCCAGCCATGGTGGTACTGTGGGGATGATTATCGCCGTTTACCTTTTTCAGCGTAAAACTACAGACAGTTTTCTCTATATCACTGACCGACTATCGATCCCGATTTCTCTTGGGGCCATGTCAATTCGACTGGGTAATTTTTTTAATTCGGAAATTCTGGGTAAAAAAACGGATAGTATTTTTGGGATTGTGTTTTCCAGGGTTGATAACTTTCCACGCCACCCGGCTCAGCTATACGAAGCGGCTGCCTACCTGTTTACTTTTGTACTTTTATTATATTTATACAAAACCCGGATCAAGCAGCTGGGGGAAGGTTTTTTAATTGGCACCATGTTTATCAGTATCTTCAGTTTCCGTTTCCTGATTGAGTTCGTGAAAACCGAACAGGCGGACTACGCCTTATCTATACCGCTGAATGTTGGACACCTGCTTAGCATCCCCTTCATAATCCTGGGCATCGTCCTTATCTACATCAGCCGCAAACATAGGGTAAATACCTGATGTCGAGCGTAGAGATCTTTTCTGCAACGTCTACTACCGAGGCTCACCTGGTCAAAGGTTTACTAAAACATCACGGCATCGATGCAGAAGTGACAGGACATTATCTACAGGGGGCATTTGGTGAGTTACCAGTGACCAACATGATTCAAATTCTGGTTGACAGTGCTGATGAACAACGGGCCCGCGTCATTATCGATAAATATGATCGCGGTAAATTTGCTATCGATGGTGATACAGATGACAGTTAGCTTGAAATGAACATCAGGCTCACGATTACTCTTTTATTTGTCATGCTGGTTGGCGCCTGTTCCACAACAAATACCAGCCAAACCCCCAAACAAATCAATATTGAGTGTGGCCTGGAGATGCAGGCAGCGCGTACCGCAGTACGGCTACGCGACAAAGGTAAACCAAAATCCAGCCTGTTGGCGCAGCTCGCGCCTGTTACTGAAGAAAGCTCCAGACTACTTGTCGAGATGCATGAGATTACACATGAAGTTTATGCCGTCACTGAGCTCAACGAGGTCATTTACCCTACCTATCGATACAATCTGTGTCAGCGGGAATTACTGCATAAACCCGTACCGACTTCTATAGAACTGGTACTGCCCCTGCTTTTGGATTGTCAGCGTAAACATCAGGATAAAAGTTCACAGCAAAGTACTCGCTGTATTCAGATGGCGATCGAAAATAGTGCTGAAAAGCACCAGCAAACCGATACGGAGATAAATAATGCGACAAACCACTAGCCGCACAAGTTTACTGGCTGCCTCGATCCTGACTACTTTAATTTTTTTACGTATCGCACTTTATATTTCACCCAATAGTAACTTCACTGTCGAAGCTAATCCTGGAATTAGAACATTAAATGCCTGAATACGAATACAGTTTATATCTCATTCCAATTCTGTTTTTTGTTGCGTTTTTGTATTCGTCAGTTGGCCTGGGTGGTGGTTCATCTTATACCGCCATACTGGCGATATTCAGTATTAATTACCTGGCGATTCCGACCATCTCTCTAACGCTCAACTTATTCGTCACTAGCATCAGTGCGGTGACTTTTATTATTAACCGGCATGTTCGCCTAAACCTGCTGCTGCCTTTCCTGCTTGCCTCGATGCCACTTGCCTATTTAGGTGGCAGCCTGCATTTGCAAAAAGATATTTTCCTGTGGATCTTGTGGGCAAGCTTAATCTTCGTTGTCATTCGCATTTATTTTGTTAAGCAGATCAACCTAAAGCTGGAAATAAAACCACGGCAAAAACTAGTTATCTCTATAACTGCAGGAATGCTTTTGGGTTTTATCGCCGGTGTTGTTGGGATTGGTGGCGGCATCTATTTGATACCACTGATCCTTGTTTTAGGCCTGGGCAGTGCCAAGCAGGCAGCTGCCTGCGGTGCCATCTTTGTCTGGGTCAATTCTGCAATCGGTTTATCGGCACGCCTTGTTCACCAACCGATAAATTTACTGGATTACCTGCCGTTAATTATCGCCGTCGTGATCGGTGGATTACTGGGCTCCTACTTAGGTGCCAGTCGGTACTCGGCGAAGACAGTTGAAAAAACACTGGGGCTGGTTATCATAATTGCGGTTGTCTTATTAGGCAAAAGACTGTTTACTGAGCTTTAACTTAGCTTAACGATTTAATTCACTGCGAATGGCCTGAATGACAGCCTGTGTCTCCGGCCGTACGCCCCGCCAGATAAAAAATGATTCCGCAGCCTGTTCCACCAGCATCCCGAGTCCGTCTGAAATCTTTGCCGCACCATGATTGGTTGCCCAGTTCATGAAGGCCGTTGGTTGCGCGCCATACATCATGTCATAACAAAAAGCATTATCATTCAACAGGTCATTCGGTAAGGGCGGCACCTCACCCTGTAAACTGGCCGCGGTGGCATTGATGACGATATCAAACTGCTGACCTTGCAGGGCAGGAAAACCACAACCACTGATCTTACCCATATCAGAAAAATGTTTGGCAAGGGCCACGGCACGATCGGGAGTGCGGTTGCCAACGATGATTTCAGCGGGTGCCTGGTCAGCCAATGGTGCCAACACACCTCGTGCCGCACCACCGGCGCCCAGCAACAATAGACGCTTACCTATCAGTTCATATTGATGATTAACTACCAGGTCAGTGACCAGGCCAACACCATCGGTGTTATCACCTAATATACGTTCGTCAATGAACTTGAGCGTATTGACGGCACCGGCGCGTTCGGCTCGTTCGCTACGATCTGTTGCCAGGGCCCAGGCCTCTTCCTTGAACGGCACCGTGATATTCAAACCTTTGCCACCACTGGCCCTGAAGTTTCCGACGGCCTGTGCAAAACCACCCAGGTCAACATGAATGGCCGTGTACTCAATGCTTTGGTTCGTTTGTTGAGCAAACATCGTATGGATCATCGGTGATTTGCTATGGTTTATGGGATTACCCATTACCGCATAACGCTCGACGCGTTCACCAAAATCAAATAAGTCAGACATAAATCAGAAATTAGCTGTTTCTTTCAGCCACTCAGCTATCTGCATTGCATAATAAGTCAGGATACCGTCTGCACCAGCCCGTTTGAATCCGGTCATCGCCTCCATCACCACCTGGCGTTCGTCCAGCCAACCGTTTTGGCTGGCGGCCTTGAGCATCGCATATTCGCCACTGACGTGATAAACAAACGTCGGTGCACCGAATTCCTGTTTCACACGGTAGACGATATCGAGATAGGGCATCCCGGGTTTGATCATCACCATGTCGGCACCTTCTTCCAGATCCAGGGCCACTTCCCACATGGCTTCATCACCATTGGCGGGATCCATCTGGTAGGTATATTTGTTCCCAGCACCCAGATTGGCGGCGGAACCGACCGCATCACGGAACGGCCCATAGTAACTGGAGGCATACTTGGCAGAGTATGCGAGAATACGGGTATGGATCTGGCCTGCCGCCTCCAGTGCCTGTCGCACTCGGCCAATGCGGCCATCCATCATATCGGATGGAGCAACAATGTCGGCACCCGCCTCCGCATGCGAGACCGCCTGCCTGACCAGGACCTCCACCGTCTCATCATTCATCACATAGCCGCTCTCATCGATCAGGCCATCCTGTCCATGCGTGGTAAATGGATCCAGTGCCACATCAGTAATGACGCCCAGTTCCGGAAATTCTTTTTTCAGGGCGACGACTGCGCGCTGCGCCAGCCCTTGTGGATTATAGGCTTCACGAGCATCTTCGCTCTTTTTCTCGGTCGGAGTGACAGGGAATAAAGCCAGCGCCGGGATACCCAGGTTCAGGCATCGTTCAGCTTGTTTGAGCAAAATGTCTATACTGACACGCTCGACACCGGGCATAGAAGGAACGGACTCCTGCTGCTTTGTGCCTTCGAGGATAAACACAGGAAGAATCAGGTCATCGGTGCTGAGGCGGGATTCACGCATCAGTCGGCGTGAAAAATCATCCCGTCGCATGCGTCGCATACGAACGCCTGGAAAGGTACCGCGGCTGGTATCAAATTGACTCACACTTCCTCCCGAAATTGAGCTGTTGGTGATTGCTATAGTGTAAGCCTTACCATAGCATAAGCAACAGAGGGACTGGATCCAGAACAAAGTACGGGGCAGGACCAGGAACTGATGTGGGTGCGACCGGTCAATTGAATTATGGCTTGCAGAGACAATTATTATTCACATTACAAAGCGAGGTTGGCCATCATGGGAAATGGGAACACCAACATCATAACTACATTATTGAAACAAAATCGGGGGCAAACAATGACAATCCGTCATGATAAGCACCAGTCAATATTCCGGTTCTGGTTTTTATTGCTACTCACCATCTTCTTATTAACCAGCATTCAAATTGCCAGAGCGGAAGAAAAAGATCCCAAGAAATTACTAGAAGGCGTTGCCAGTCAGATGATCACCGCCCTGAACGAACATCGCGACCGTATTAAACAGGACCCGATTGTCACCGAGAAGTTGATTGAAGATATTCTGATTCCCCATCTGGACTTCATTACCGCCGCAAAATATGTGCTTGGAAAACACTGGGATACGGCCAGTAAAAAACAGAAAATCGCTTTCATCAAAGCCTTTCGCAAGCTATTGCTCCGCTTTTATTCTTCCGCACTGACCGAGTATCTGAATTCACATGAAGGCAAACTTGACCCCGGTATCATGGTCTTTTTTGCACCGCCTGACACCAGCGCCAGGCAAATCGTGATGCGCTCCGAGGTACAGCCAAAGTCAGGTAAACCGGTCCCGGTCAACTACCAGATGCACATGACACGCAAGGGCTGGAAAGTTTTTGATGTCAGCGTCGAGGGCGTCTCTGTTATCACGACCTATAAAACCAGCTTTGCCAGCGAGATCCAGCAAAACGGCCTGGATGCCCTGATCGCCTCGCTCGAGACTCGCAATGAGAAACTGCATACCGCTAAAAACGGTAAAAAATAGCTACAAATAACAACTGGTTAACAAAAAAACCCGGTAAAGCCCACAGGCTTTTACCGGGTTTTCCGTACTATAAATAGTGTTAAAGTTCGGCCAAATCCCTACCGATACAGATTCAACATGCAAATAACTGGCTAGCTGCGATCAAATCTAAAAAGCACGGATGCAGAAAACCGGATAATAATAGATGCATAAAATTCTGCTTATCGAGACGTCGGCCACTCTGCGTCACGCCATGAAGAAAAGTCTTGTTCGTCACACATATACCGTGACGGTACATACAGACTTTATTTCCGGGCTCGAACACCTGGTCGAACACCACAACGAATATGACGGTGTCATCCTGGGCTGGCCTGAACAGACCAATACCAGTACCGATGAGCTGCTTGCGGTACTCTGCGATCCCCCATTCGATCAGCTACCCCTGATTGTGCTGGCACATGATGCTGACTCGGCCAAGCTTGGCTGGATCTCCGGGCGGGTAAACAGCGCCTTTATCATGTGGGACACCTTTGAGGATGCGGTAAAGACACTTCCAAAGTTACTCAACAACCAGCTGATCGAGACCTGTTGCGATATCGAAACGGATCTGGCTATTCGCGTCCTGTTTGTGGATGACTCGCCCACCGCACGGGTCAAGTTTCGTCGACAACTTCAGGATTGTGGCTTTGAAGTTTCCACGGCATCCTCTTCGAACGAAGCGCTTGAAAAAGTAATGGATGAACATTTTGACATTGCCATTATCGATTACTACATGCCTGACGAAAATGGCGATGCCCTTTGTAAAAAGCTCAGAAGGAATCCACAAACCGCAAATATCATCCTGGCGGTTCTGACCAGCACCTATTCCGATAAAGTCATTCAAAGCTCATTAGCAGCAGGCGCGGTCGAATGCATGTTCAAGAGTGAGCCGGATAGCCTGTTTAAGGCACGTGTTGCGGCCATGAGTCGCAGCATCCGGATTACAAACCGGATCGAGCAGGAACGAATTCGCCTGGAAGGTATTTTATCCTCGGTTGGTGATGGTGTGTATGGTGTTAACAAGAACGGATTGATCACCTTCATCAACCCGGCAACACGTCAACTCCTTGGTTATCAGGCTGATCAGGAATTAATTGGCTCCCATCCCGATACCCTGTTTCACCGTTACGAAAGCGTTAACTCCTATGCCAGTACCACTGACCTGCACTATCTTGAACAGGCAATCACGGAAGGTAAGGAATTACATGGTATCGAATCCATTTTTACACGTACAGATGGCACGCCCATACAGGTAGAGTTGACGATCTATCCTTTACGCATCGATGGTCAACATGAAGGCGCCGTCGTTGCCTTCCGCGATGTGTCCGTCAGAAAAATACTTGAAGACGAACTCAAATGGCAGGCTATTCATGATCCGCTGACAAAACTCCGTAATCGTAAATTTCTGGAAGAACAGGTCGAACAGGAACTGCAACGCCTGAGGCGCTCTGACGAAACCAGTGCGCTGGTGTATATCGATCTGGATCGATTCAAGTATATTAATGACACGATTGGTCATTCATTCGGTGACCAGCTGCTTATTGAAGTTGCACACAAATTACAAAGTCGCTTACGCCAATCTGACATACTTGCACGCCTGGGGGGCGATGAGTTTGGAATATTGCTACGTAACATCGAAATCAAAGATGTATTTAAGGTGGCAGATAAATTCCGTCAACTTCTCTCTGACTATGAATTCGTACATTATGGTCGGAGCTATAAGGTACATGCCAGCCTGGGTGCATCCATTATCAATGAACAGACACATTCATATGGTGAGGTCCTGGCCAATGCAGATATCGCCTGTCATATGGCGAAGGCGCAAGGCCGCAACACCACACATATCTACAGTTCAGAGCGCGATGAAAAACTGGCAATGGATCTCGAACTGGGCTGGTCAACAAGAATCCATAAAGCATTGGAGAAAGATAACTTCCAGTTGTATTACCAGCCTATTGTTCCGTTACATGAACTGGATATGGACAACCTGCCGGCAGACGGTAAACTTTGTGAATACTTGGCCAACTCCACATCAAAATGTTGTAACACCTACGAGGTCCTGTTACGACTTCATAACAGCCATGGTGAGCCTATTTCACCCAATGCGTTCTTACCCACAGCTGAGCGTTTCAACATGATGCGTGATATTGATAGCTGGGTTATCAATGCAGCGATGAAACGCATGGCCGAACTGGGACCAGAAAATGAGACGATTACCTTTACTATAAATCTGTCCGGCCAAAGTATGGATCCTGACATTTTGATACCGTTATTTAGCGAAGGAATTGCCAGATACAGTCTGGATCCAACTCGCTTCCTGTTTGAAATTACAGAAACCTGCGCGATTAACGATATGCGTTCTGCAACCAGGTTAATCCAGGAGCTTGGTAATCTTGGCTGCCGGTTTGCACTTGACGATTTCGGTAGTGGATATTGCTCTTTTTCACACCTGAAGCGACTACCTGTGGATTACATAAAAATTGACGGCATGTTTGTCAAAGATATACTCAATGATCCAATCGACATGGCAATCATACGATCGATTACCAATATTGCACACACCCTCGGCAAACAGACCGTTGCCGAATTTGTTGAGTCAGCAGATGTTATTCGTTTATTAAAAGAGTGTGGTGTTGATTACATCCAGGGATTCTATGTAGCCAAACCCTCACCCAGCCTGATTGAACCCTCTTCCAATATTCATCACATAGCCGGTTAACCTTTAAAAATTGTGGTACCATTTTTCGATGGTATCGATTCTGCGTTTTATAGCAACTTACATGGCGTTTCTCACGCTGATCGCAGCATTGGTTGCCTTTACACTCCCAGACACCTTTCTTGTTTTCGGCAGTATTTTCAAAGAGCTGTTTGCCGCTACCATGTTTTCGCTGGGTGTCGTGCTGGACAGGAAAGACCTGGTAACCACATTAAGACGACCTGCGCAGATTGTTCTTGGCGTCTGCACACAGTTCATCGTGATGCCCCTGCTCGCTTATACAATTGTTACCTTGGCTGGCCTGCCGCCGTCACTGGCACTGGGCTTTATTATTGTTGGTAGTGCGCCTGGTGCCATGGCCTCGAATGTTATTGTCTATCTTGCCAGGGGGGCGCTTGCCTATTCCATCGCGTTAACAACCGTTGCGACATTTCTTGCGCCATTACTCACTCCCCTGCTTATCGATCTACTTGCCAACCAGACCATTGCTGTCGATCCAGCCAAATTAATGTGGACCATTTTTTATATCCTTGTCATCCCTCTGGCGGGTGGTATGTTGATGCGTTTTTATCTGGACAAAGGTTTTGCAGTACAGCGTTTTCTCCTGCATGTAACCGGCGCTGCGATCATGCTGGCGTTATTCAGTTATTTTGGCGACTTCCAGACCTGGCAAATATTACTGGCCTTTGTATTTCTGGTTGGACTGCCACTGGCAGCAAGCCAGGTTAAAAAAGACATCACGCTAACGGTATTAAGTTGGGCAAAAGAAATCGCGCCTGCCATCGCGTCGCTGTCGATTATCATTATCTGCGCTTTTGCCGTAGCCAAAAACCAGGCATCCATCGCAAAGGTTGGCACCTGGGTACTCTTGCTTGTTATTTTACTGAACGCCCTTGGCTATCTGGCTGGCTGGTTGCTGGCCAAACTCTACCGATTCGACAAAACCCATCAGATCACACTTGCCATCGAGATTGGCATGCAAAACGCCGGCATGGGGGTCGCCCTCGCCCTGGCCCACTTCCAGTCACAACCCGAGGTCGCTCTGCCCGGCGCCCTGTTTGCAGTCTGGTGTATCATTACTGCGGCAGGAGCAAGCACTTACTTTCGGCATAAAAATGCCCGTGAAGATATACAGACTAGCGGCGCAATCTGACACCCACCATGGCCAAATACCCCTGAATATTTACAGGATAAATATCCTCTACCACCACTTTTTGGCCTGCCAGCCTTGAGTCCGATTTGCTGTGACCCTATAAACAGGCGAATCAGAACAAAAATTTGATCTGTTGTACAATCTCAGTCCATTTAAATTCGGGAGTTCGGTTTGGAACCTTTTCACGGTACGACAATCCTGTCTGTAAGACGGGGCAATAAGGTTGTCATAGGCGGCGATGGCCAGGTTACCCTGGGTGAGACGGTTATGAAGGGTAATGCCAGAAAGGTGCGACGCCTTTATAACGACAAGGTAGTAGCCGGGTTTGCCGGTGCCACTGCCGATGCGTTTACCCTGTTCGAGTATTTTGAAGGTAAGCTGGAGAAGCATTCAGGAAACCTGGTACGTGCTGCGGTGGAACTCGCCAAAGACTGGCGAACCGATCGGACTTTGCGCCGCCTTGAGGCCTTGCTCGCGGTTGCCGATAGTGAAAGCTCCCTGATCATCTCTGGTATTGGCGACGTGATTGAACCGGAGCAAGGGATTATCGCCATCGGCTCCGGTGGCAATTATGCACTTTCTGCAGCCCGTGCCCTGCTCAACAATACTGAGCTTGATGCACGGCAGATTACTGAAAAATCGCTGGGTATCGCCGGCGAGATCTGTATTTACACGAACACTAATTTTGTAATTGAAGAACTGGAATATTAAGTCTGATGCCACAAATGACTCCACGCGAAATCGTCCATGAACTGGACAAACATATAATAGGCCAGGACAGCGCCAAGCGGGCGGTAGCGATTGCATTACGGAATCGCTGGCGACGCAGTTGTGTTGACGAATCACTTCGAAACGAAATCACACCAAAAAATATTTTAATGATTGGTCCCACCGGGGTTGGTAAAACCGAGATTGCCCGACGCCTGGCCAAACTCGCAAATGCACCTTTCCTCAAGGTTGAGGCAACAAAATTCACTGAAGTGGGCTATGTTGGCCGTGATGTGGAATCGATCGTACGCGACCTGATGGACATTGCAGTAAAAATGATGCGCGAGCAGGAGACCAACAAAGTACGTAACCGTGCTGAGGATGCCGCAGAAGAACGTATTCTTGATATTTTGTTACCCTCAGCACGTGGCAGCAGTTTTGGTTTTAACAGCGAAGGTGAAGAAACTGAAAGCGACCGCCAGAATGAAACCCGACAAAAATTTCGTAAAAAACTGCGTGAAGGTGCGCTGGATGACAAGGAAATTGAAGTCGAAATCAGCACACCCAATGTCGGTGTAGAAATCATGGCGCCTCCCGGCATGGAAGAAATGACCAGCCAGCTGCAGGGAATGTTTGCCAATATGGGTGGCGGCAAGAAGAAATCACGCAAACTACCTATACACCAGGCGCGCAAACACCTCATCGAGGAAGAGGCAGCACGCCTGATTAATGAAGATGAAATCAAGGCCCGAGCACTAGAAGCCGTGGAACAAAACGGTATCGTGTTCCTGGATGAAATGGATAAAATCGCAAAACGTGGTGATCATTCCAGTGGGGCTGATGTCTCCCGCGAGGGTGTGCAACGTGATCTACTTCCATTAGTCGAAGGATCAACGGTCACCACCAAGTACGGCATGGTAAAAACTGATCATATTTTATTT
Organism: Thioalkalispiraceae bacterium; assembly: GCA_050118115.1. Lineage (GTDB taxonomy): Bacteria > Pseudomonadota > Gammaproteobacteria > UBA6429 > Thiohalophilaceae > SZUA-24. Next base: position 3,756 of record JASFLL010000003.1, on the reverse strand, counting down.
ATTGCATCGGGTGCATTTCATGTATCCAAACCGTCCGACCTGATCCCGGAATTACAGGGCCGTTTCCCGATACGCGTGGAATTGCAGGCCTTAACGACGGAAGACTTTGTAAGGATATTAACTGAACCAGATGCCTCGTTGACTGAACAATATGCTGCGCTGCTGGAAACAGAAGACGTCAATCTGTTTTTTGAAGCCGCCGGCATTAACCGAATTGCCGAGGTGGCCTGGCAGGTCAATGAACGCACTGAAAACATTGGCGCACGCCGATTGCACACGGTCATGGAACGATTACTTGAAGAAATCTCGTTTGAGGCATCGGACAAGGCTGGCGAGAACGTTACCATCAACGTTGAGTACGTTGATAAATATTTAAGTGACTTGGCTGCAGACGAAGATTTAAGTCGCTACATACTTTAAGTATCGAGGTAGTATTTATGTCAGAAAAACATATCCCCACTAACATTACGTATCATTCGAGCTCACATATGCTGGAGCTTGAATTCAACACGGGTGAGAAATTTCAACTTAGCGCGGAGTATCTTCGTATCAACTCACCCTCAGCAGAAGTTCAGGGCCATGGCCCTGGCCAGGAAGTGCTGCAGATCGGCAAGCAGGACGTCAATATCACCAAGATCGAACAGGTGGGCAACTATGCCGTGCAGCTGTTCTTTGATGACAACCATGACACGGGCATTTATTCCTGGGACACACTCTATCGGCTGGGCAAAGATCATGACACCTTGTGGCCCAATTATCTCAAACGCCTGAAAGAAGCAGGTCACCAGCGACCCGAACCCAAACACCTCCAATAGAATCAAGGACAGCTGGCCCGCCGTACGCGCGGCCGGCTGTCCTCGCTCTGCCCACACCCTGTGTGCAAATATTCCAAACTACCCGCGCATTTCTTGTAAAATCAGTAAATTAGGCTACTCTCAGTACTGATAGTAGGGGTATTTGATACTTTATACCTTATTTTTTTTATGCTGATATCCTGATCAATATTGCCGTTATGTGATTGATCGCACAGCACAGTAACCTGTTTTCCCTAAACTTTTCACGGTTAGTGCAGACACTAATATAATAAAACGAAAAGAAGTGCTTGAGGTACAGGGAAGCAGGCTTCTTCATTTTAAAGGGACTTCAGACAAAGTTGAGCCGACGTGGACACCAAGACCTCACAAATACGTGACAGCCAGGCAAAATTGCATGGCCAGAAATTATCCTTCTGGGCTTCTGGAAATATATGGACCTGGTTGTTCTCCATTTTTATCGTCGCTCTGTTGATTGCCGGCTGGCGTAATCGTGATAACAGCTACCTGAGCGCAACTGATGGTGCCGGTTATGCACTGGGAATCATCGGCGGTTCACTTATGTTACTTCTCCTTTTTTACCCGTTGCGAAAATCTTTGAAAGCCATGCAGGGCTGGGGAAAAATAAAATACTGGTTCCAGTTGCATATGATTTTCGGCGTCCTCGGTCCGGTCCTGATCCTGTTTCATTCCAATTTCAATATGGGCTCCACCAATAGTAACCTGGCCCTGTTTTCCATGTTGACTGTTGCTGGCAGCGGCTTAATCGGTCGTTTTATCTATTCGAAAATTCACTTTGGACTTTACGGTCACAAGGCCACACTCAAAGATTTACGCCAGGCCCTGCAACTGACAAAAGGTAACCTGGGTGCACATATCGCCCTGTCTCCAAAGATAATCAAGCAGTTAAAAAAATACGAAAAGTTTATGCTTAAAAACCGTTTTTTCCTGTTCCATCTTGTTTTTTTGCCACTGCTATCTCTTCGATCTATGCTGACCACGCGTAAAATCAAGTGGGCACTACTGAACGATCTAAAAAAACAGGCAAAGACGAATAATTGGGGACACGAAATGCTGAGCGACTTCAGACATCAGGCAAAGGATTATCTGCGAGATTATTTCTATTGCCTGAGGAAGACCAGCCAGCTGTCTTTGTATGTGCGGCTTTTTTCCTGGTGGCATGTATTACACTTACCACTTTTCATCCTATTAGTTATAACTGGAATAGTCCATGTTATCGCCGTTCATATGTATTGAGACATATGCGAAACCGGGCCAGGCATCCAGTATTGTTTTTGCTACAAACGGCACTCCTGGTGTTTGCGGTGCTGCTTAGTGGAACCAGCCTGGCCTCGATAGAATCACTGATTATGCCTGGCAAAGTGATTAAGGATCACGCCAAATATGAACAGGACTGCCATAAATGTCATGATCGTTTTGACAGAAAAAACCAGAAAGCAAAGTGTCTCGACTGCCACAAGAAAATTCGTAGTGATGTAAAAAAACGGCAGGGCCTCCATGGCCACAAAATGATCGTGCGGACACAGGAGTGCAATACCTGTCATAAAGAACATAAAGGCCGTGCTGCCGATATTGTCAAACTGAACAAATTAACATTTGATCACAGCGTCACTGATTTTCGACTACGCGGCGAACACAAGAAGATAAATTGCGACAACTGCCATAAGCCCAGGAAAAAATACCGTGAGGCCCCCCACGCGTGTATCAGCTGCCACCGTTCTGACAGCCCCCATAAAGCGGCAACCATGGGTAAAATCATCAATCGCTGTGACAGTTGTCATAACGAAACCAGCTGGCGGACAATCAGATACAAACACAAAAAATCAAAATTCCCGCACACGGGTAAACATAAAAAAACAGATTGTAATGCCTGCCATATTTCGGACCGTTACGTAAAAACACCGACAAAGTGTATTTCCTGCCATCGCTCCGATGATGTCCACCGCGGCAGTAACGGCACCAAATGCCAGAAATGCCATTCAACCCGTAGCTGGAAAAAACTGGATTTTGATCATGATAAAGATACTGATTTCCCACTACGTGGCCGGCATGACCGTCTGGCCTGTGGGGACTGTCACAAGAAGGACCCGTATAAAGTAAAGATAAAATCCAGCTGCATTTCCTGTCATCAACATGACGACGCGCACAAGGGCCTGTTCGGTAAAAAGTGCGAGACCTGCCACACTGAACGGACCTGGCAAAAGAACAAATTTAACCATAGTAAGGATACCAAGTTCAGATTACGGGGAAAGCATACCAGCACTGCCTGTACGTCCTGCCACAAGACACAAATTTACAAGACCAAACTCAAGACAGATTGTTATAGCTGTCACAAAATTGACGACGTACATAAAGGAAAACAGGGCAAAAACTGCAAAAATTGTCATAATGAGAAGGGATGGCGCACCAAAGTCAGATTCGAGCATGACATAACGCGCTTTCCACTAGTCGGGCTGCATTCGATTGTTCCCTGTGAAGAATGCCACATATCAAGCGAATACAAAAAAGCCTCGATCAAGTGTAACAGCTGCCATGAGCGTGATGATATTCACAAAGGCCGACTGGGACAGGATTGCCAGACATGTCATAACCCAAATGGCTGGGCCATCTGGCGTTTTGATCATAACAAGCAATCAAGATTTAAACTGGATGGCGCCCATACCAAAGTACACTGTTACAATTGCCATATCAGCGCAGTGGACAAGATCGAATCAAAACCCAGGACCTGTATTGCCTGTCACCGAGCTGATGATGAGCATAATGGACAGTTCGGTCCGCGTTGTGGTCGTTGCCATAATACAAAGACATTTAGAGATGTACATTTTCGTCGTTAGTTTTCGAAGCATTCGATTATTATCTGTGCTAGTCCCGCTTATCCACCGGACTGCGCAGGCTGTCATTCGAACTGTTTTAAGGACGATGC
>JASFLL010000002.1:0-19521 GCA_050118115.1 Thioalkalispiraceae bacterium | reverse complement strand
TCTGCTTCGGAGCGGGCAGTCTGCTCGGTGTAGTCGATGGCGCCGGTTTCAATCAGGGCCGTTTTTACTTCAGGGAATTTGTCGCGGCCACCTTGCTCGATGACATCGCGCATCAGGCTCCGCTGGGCATCGTTACCATTGCGCATCGCGTATATCAGCGGCAGGGTGGGTTTACCCTCGGCCAGGTCATCACCGACATTCTTGCCAATCTCGCCACTGGATTCGCCATAATCGAGGATATCGTCGACCAGCTGAAAAGCAGTGCCCAGGTGCATGCCATAGCGGGCAATGGAATCTTCCACCTCGGGATTTTGTTCGCTTAGTACCGCGGCCAGTTGGGTGGCAGATTCAAACAATTTTGCGGTCTTGTCATGGATCACCTGCAGGTAACGGGCCTCGGTAGTGTCCGGGTCGTGGACATTGAGTAGTTGCTGGACCTCGCCCTCGGCGATGGTGTTGGTGGCATTGGCCAGAATATCCATGACCTGCATCTTGTCGATATGGACCATCATCTGAAAGGCCCGCGAATACAGGAAATCACCCACCAGGACGCTGGCCTCGTTGCCGAACAGGGCGTTGGCGGTCTCCTGGCCTCGTCGCAGCTCGGAGGCATCGACGACGTCGTCATGCAGCAGGGTGGCGGTATGGATAAACTCGATCAGGGTGGCGCATTCGATGTGCTGATCACCTTTATATTGAAATGCATTAGCGGTCAGCAGGTGCAGGACCGGGCGCAGGCGCTTACCACCGCTATGGACGATATACTGGCCAACCTGGTTGATCAGGACCACATCGGAGCGTAGCTTGTCCTTGATACACTCATTGACGCGGACCATATCGTCATCAATGAGGGCATAAATTTCTTCAATTTTCATAGGCTTAGCGCTTCGGGCTCCTGTTCAAGGCCCTGCATGCTAGGGGGCCGCGAGAAAAGTGTCAAGCAATGCGAAAAGTGGTTTGACCCTGACCGGCGGAGCGGCTAAAATTGCCGCCCTTTACGGCGGGATCCTTTTCGATTTTGGGTTCCTGTCTGAGTAGAATTCCTTGATATATAAAGGAATTTCTTTCGAATTCCTAGGAGAATCAGTTCGATGTACGCAGTGATTGAAACCGGCGGTAAACAGTACCGGGTGAGTGAAGGCCAGAGCATCAAGGTCGAGAAGCTGAATGCCGATGAAGGCAGCAGTGTGGACCTGGACAAGGTTTTGCTGGTTGCCAATGGCGATGACATTAAGGTGGGTGCACCTTATCTGAGTGGTGGCAAAGTGACTGCGACGGTAAAGGCGCATGGCCGCGGTAAGAAGGTGCATATCGTCAAGTTCCGTCGTCGCAAGCACCATCAGAAAGAGCAGGGTCACCGCCAGCACTATACAGAGCTGGAAATCACTGGTATCAGCGGCTAAGAGGATTTTTTAAGATGGCACATAAAAAAGCAGGTGGTAGTACTCGTAACGGTCGCGATTCGGAATCCAAACGCCTTGGCGTGAAGCGATTCGGTGGCGAGCAGGTCCTGGCAGGTAACATCCTGGTCCGTCAACGTGGTACCAAGTTTCACGCCGGTGTAAACGTGGGTCGCGGTAAAGATGACACCCTGTTTGCCAAGGCAGATGGTATCGTCAAGTTCGAGAAAAAAGGCCCACACAAGCGTAGCTTTGTCAGCGTCACGCCAGCGGCTTAATTTCGACAATTAATATTTTCTCAAAAGGGCCCTGTCAGTGACGGGGCCTTTTTTATTGCCGCGAAATAATTTGCTGGGATTAAAAATAAGTTAAAGTACAGTTATGAAATTCGTAGACGAAGCAAGTATTCGAGTGGAATCCGGTAAAGGCGGAGATGGCTGCGTGAGCTTTCGTCGCGAAAAATATATTCCCAAGGGTGGCCCCGATGGTGGTGATGGGGGCGACGGTGGCAGTGTCTTTTTGATCGGGGATGAGAACATCAATACCCTGGCCGATTTTCGATACAGTCGCAAGTTCAAGGCCGAGAATGGTCAGCCTGGTCGCGGCAAGAATTGCACGGGCAAGGGTGGAGAAGACCTTTATATAAGAGTTCCCCTGGGGACGGTTGTTATCGAACGCGATACCCAGGAACTGCTAGGTGAAGTGCTGGAGAAGGGCCAGGTCATGAAAGTGGCCCAGGGTGGCCGCCATGGTGTGGGTAATACGACTTTTAAAAGCAGTACCAACCGTGCTCCCCGCCAATTTACCAAGGGCACACCAGCAGAGGTGCGTAACCTGCACCTGGAATTGAAAGTACTGGCTGATGTGGGTTTGCTGGGCTTACCCAATGCAGGTAAATCCACGTTTATTCGCTCGGTATCATCGGCCAAACCCAAAGTGGCGGACTATCCATTTACCACGCTACATCCGAACCTGGGCGTGGTGCGCATTGAGGCAGATCGCAGTTTTGTGATTGCCGATATTCCCGGCATTATTGAAGGTGCCGCGGAAGGGGCCGGGCTGGGTATCCAGTTTTTAAAACATATTTCCCGCACACGTTTATTGCTGCACATTGTCGATGTGGCGCCGTTTGATCAAAGTGATCCGGTGGCATCCTACCGGATCATCGAAAACGAATTAAAAAAATACAGTGATACCCTGGCCGACTATGAACGCTGGTTGGTATTAAACAAACTGGATTTGCTGGATGCAGATATCGATCACGATGAATACTGTCAACAGATCGTCGAGAAGATCGGCTGGCAGGGACCGATTTATAAAATCTCTGCCTTGCAAAAAGAAGGGACACAAAAGTTATGCTATGACATCATGGCTTATATCGAATCCAGACGGGAACAGCAAAAGGAACAAACGGATGAAGTCACAGCGGCATCATCTGAAATCAAAGAGTAAGCTTCAACATGCGTGAAAAAATAACAACAGCGAAACGTATTGTTATCAAGATAGGCAGTGCACTCCTGACCAATGATGGCCTGGGTCTGAATCGCGAAGGGATCGAGCAGTGGGTAGTGCAAATGGCCGAGTTACGCCAGCAGGGAATCGAGATTGTGCTGGTCTCCTCGGGTGCGGTCGCCGAGGGCATGTCACGCCTGAAATGGAAGGCCCGTCCCCATGCCCTGCATGAATTGCAGGCGGCGGCTGCCATTGGTCAGATGGGCCTGGTGCAGGCTTACGAGTCTGCGTTCCAGCAATATAATCTTCATACAGCGCAGATCTTATTGACCCATGATGACCTGACGAATCGACGCCGTTATCTCAATGCCCGCAGTACCCTCAAGACATTATTAGGTCACGGTATTATTCCGGTGGTCAATGAAAATGACACGGTCGTTTTTGAGGAAATCCAGTTCGGGGATAACGATACCCTGGCGGCACTGGTAGCCAACCTGGTCGAGGCCGATCACCTGATTATCCTTACCGATCAAAGCGGTTTATATGAACAGGATCCCCGAACTCGCCCTGACGCCAGTCTGGTTGATGAGGCGATCGTCAGTGAAACCCGGCTCGACAAGATGGTCAGCAGCAAAGGCGGAATTCTGGGCCGGGGAGGGATGTATACCAAGCTACGTGCCGCCCGGCTGGCAGCGCGCTCGGGTACCTCCAGCCTGATTGCATCCGGGCGTGAACCGAATATCCTGTTGCGTCTTGCAGGAGGTGAGAAGCTCGGTACCTACCTGATGGCCGAACACACCCAGGTCACCGCCAGGAAACAATGGCTGGCCGGTCAGTTACAGCTCGCCGGCAAGTTGACGCTGGATGACGGGGCCTGCCGGGTATTGACCGGAAAGGGTGGCAGTCTGCTGGCGGTTGGGGTCAGGCAGGTCAGCGGCAAATTCCAGCGCGGTGAAGTTGTGAGTTGTCTGGATCAGAACGGTAGCGAGATCGCTCGCGGTCTGGTCAACTATAATTCAGAGGAAGTCCGGAAACTTTTGGGACAATCCAGTGACAAAATAGAGTCAATACTCGGTTATGTTGACGAGGAAGAATTGATCCACAGGGATAATATGATCATTACGGTGGCAACATGATTAACAGATCAATCAAGCTAACTATTCTATTTCTGGCTATACTGTTCAGCCTCTCGGCCTGCGGTGTCAAAACGGTTTACAACCATCTCGACTGGGTGCTGGAAGGCATGGTTGATGATTACGTCAGCCTCACCGATGCACAGGAACAGGATGTCGATAAACGTATCGCTATGTTCCTGAAGTGGCACAGGAATACCCAGTTACAGGATTACGTGGATGACCTCAAGGCTATCAAGGCCTATGGCAAGAAGGGGTTTGACGACGAATCCACCGAGATCATGTTCGCCAACTTCATGAAACGCTGGAACAGTCTGAAAAACAGGATTGCTCCAGACATGGCCGATGTCTTACTGACTCTCAATAATGATCAGATTAAAGACCTGTTTGTACATCTTGAAGATGAAAACAGGGAAATGCAGGACGAGATTAACAGCACGACACCTGAAGAAAAACTGGAAAAGAGTAAAGACAAACTGATTTCCAATTTTTCTGACTGGCTGGGACCGCTTAACGACACTCAGAAGGACATCCTGCGTGCCTGGCCGGCAAAATTTAAACCGCTGGATGAAGACCGCATGGCCTTTCGAAAAAAATGGCAGCAAGCCCTGATACGAGTATTGCTCGGTAACGCATCAAAAGAACAAAAACGCAAACAATTGCTTGCCCTGATTACCAAACCGGATGAGTATCAAACAGAAGAGCACAAGGCAAAACTGGCTTATAACAGTAAACAGGTCAAGGAGCTCATGTTGACGTTTGATCACACGGTGACGGCTGAGCAAAAGCAATTTCTGGCTGAACGTCTGGATAAATTTATTACCGCATTCCAGGAGTTAATCGCAGAGGGAAAACAGCAGGAGTCATAAAACCTTGTTTAAGCCCTCAAGAACATTTCTGAGGATTATCGGTTGGGCGGCTGCCGTTGGATGAATCCCGTCATCCTGCATCAAGTCAGTGTGGATGGAAACATCCTTTAAAATATAGTTAACCAGAGGAACCTTGTTTGCCTCGCTGGCATCGCGGTAAACCTGCAGGAATTTGGCCACATAGGCAACACCCAGATTAGGAGGAACCCGCACACCACATAACAGGACCTTTGCCTTTGCGGCTTTTGCCAGGCTAATCATCCTGTCCAGGTTTGAGCGAAACTCTTTGAGTGAAATACCACGCAGACCATCGTTGCCGCCCAGAGCAATAATCACGATTTTGGGCTGGTGTTCTTTTAGTGCGACCGGGAGACGGGCGAGCCCGGCACGGCTGGTGTCACCACTGACACTGGCATTGATGACCTTGTATTGGTGGCCGTGTTGATCCAGATATTGCTGTAATAAATGGACCCAGCCCTGGTCGCGTTCAATACCATAGCCGGCGCTGAGACTGTCACCCAGAACCAGAACCGAGGGTTGATCAGTTCGCGCAAAAAGTGGTGTACTGCCAAATACGGACAACGTGACCATACTGACGAGTAAAACGAAAACGGAATAACGCATGACGACACCTTTTTTACAAGCCGAAAACCTGAGTAAATCCCTGACCAGCAGTGATAAGACACTGCAAATACTTCAGACCATTAATTTAACATTTAGTGCCGCCAGTACCAATGCCATTGTCGGTGCCTCAGGTTCAGGTAAAACCACACTACTGGGGCTGCTGGCTGGCCTGGATATACCTTCAAGTGGCAAGGTTATCTTCCAGGGGCAGGATATTACCCGCTTGTCCGAAGATGAACGTGCGTTACTGCGTGCCGGAAAAGTCTCATTTATTTTCCAGTCCTTTCAGCTTTTACAACACCTGACCGCTTATGAAAATGTACTGTTATCGCTGGAAATATTGAATAGCGCACATGCCAAAGACAAAGCCCTGTCGATCCTGGATAGAGTGGGGCTGTCTGATCGATTACACCATTATCCCAACCAGCTTTCCGGTGGTGAACAGCAACGTTGTGCGATTGCACGTGCCTTTGTGATTGAACCGATATTGCTGTTTGCCGATGAACCTACCGGTAACCTTGATCTGAAGACCGGCAGAAAGGTTATCGATCTGCTCTTTGAACTAAATCAGGAACGTGAAACCAGTTTGATTATTGCAACGCATGACATCAATCTGGCCAACCGTTGTGATCGGATCATCACCCTGTCTGGCGGCGAAGTGCTGTCTGATGAAACGCGTACAGATGAGCTGGTCGCCAATTGAGGATCACGTCCATGATTGACAGGGGAATGATTGATTTTTCACTACGCTTTTTATTCCGTGACTGGCGGGCAGGCGAGTTAAACCTGCTGGCGATGGCACTCTTAATTTGTGTAGCCAGTATTACCACCGTCGGGTTCTTTACCAACCGGGTTGAACGGGCCATGCACCAACAGTCCAGCGAGTTACTGGCCTCTGACTTTTTGATTGCTTCCAGACAGGCTATCAACCCGGAGCGGATTGAGGCAGGTAATAAATATCATGTGAAAACCTCCTACATGAACCTGTTCCGCAGTGTGATACTTGCGGGTGATCAGGTGCAGCTGGTTGAAGTCAAGGCCATCGATAATGCATACCCGTTAAGAGGTAAGTTACTGCTTAGCGATCGGCTTTTCGGAAAAAAATATAAAAGTAAGGTCAATGGCCAGCCCGGTGTACCCAATTCCGGCGAGGTCTGGGTGGCGCCGCGTTTGTTGCAGGCACTCAATGTTCCAATGGGAACCAAAATCACCCTGGGTACCCGCGAGTTTACGATTACCAGGCTTATCCAGTATGAGCCGGATCGTGGCGGTGATTTTTTCAGGATGGCGCCGCGCCTGATGATGAACCGGGCAGATCTGCCATCGACCCATTTAATCATGCAGGGTAGTCGTATCAATCACCGTTTGCTGGTTGCAGGCGAGCGGGAAGATGTCGATGCCTATATCAAACATGTAAAAGCAGCACCTAATCCGGGTGAAGAATTCATTTCGGTGCATGATGGTCGACCCGAACTACGCTTTGCCTTCGACCGGGCCGAGTTTTTCCTGAATATTGTTGCGTTAATTAGTGTCCTGCTGGGGAGTATCGCCACGGCCATGGCCGCACAACGCTATACACGACGACATGTGGATACGGTTGCGATCCTGCGTGCCCAGGGACTGACCCAGGTCAGGATCTTTTCGATCTTCCTGATCGAGATGATCATCTTTGCGGTGATCGTGAGTCTGCTGGGTTGCCTGGTCGGCTACCTGGCACAGTTTGTACTGACTGAAATCATGTCGAACCTGATTGTTTCCGCATTACCGCAGCCTGATCTGAGTCCGCTGTTTGTCGGTGCGATGACAGGGCTGATCGCCTTACTGGGTTTTGTTATGCCACCGATCTGGTTATTAAAGAAAGCTCCGCCAATACGGGTGTTACGCCGCGATGAACAAATTTCTGTCTTTAGTAAATCATTTGTGATGATTTTCATTGGTGCTATTTTCGTCTTGTGGGTCTGGCGTCTGGGGGATACGTTGGTCGTGCAGTATATCCTGCTCGGTACGGTCGGGACATTGATCTCACTTTATCTTGCTGCAAAGCTCACCGTCTACCTGCTCAATCCATTGCGTGGATTAATGGGAGTGAGCTGGCGCTACGGTCTGGCCAACCTGACCCGGCGCAGTAATTTATCATCATTGCAGATCACTGCCTTTGGACTTGGGATCATGTTCATCCTGTTAAATGGTGAAATAAGGGGAGATCTGTTGAATGGCTGGCGAGATACCATGCCAACCAATACACCCAATTACTTTGTTACTAATGTACAAAAGGATCAGATAGCAGGTGTACAGAAGTTTTTTAAATCAAAAGGTATTAACCCACCTCAGTTTGCACCCATGGTGCGTGGTCGGCTACTGCAAATCAATACTAAAAATGTCAGGGCAGCAGATTATGATCATCCCCAGGCAAAGAACCTGATCCTGCATGGGTTTAATCTTTCCTGGAGCAAGGAATTACCAGAAGGAAATAAAATTATCGAAGGTCGCTGGTGGCGACCGGATGAAGCGGGTAAAAAGTACATTTCACTGGATCCTGTTATTGCGGAACGCTTTTCACTCAAACTGGGCGACAAGCTCACATTTAATATTGGCGGCAGTATCAAAGAGCTGGAATTACTCAATACGCGGGGTGTGGACTGGGGATCATTCAGAGTCAATTTCTTTACCCTGGTACCACATGGTCTGCTGGAAGACTACCCGGCAAACTGGGTGACCAGTCTTCATCTTGAAGGTAAGCAATCAGAATATCTGGTGGAGCTGATTCGCAAGTATCCCAGTATTTCCATCATTGATATCGATGTGATTATCAATCGTATTCGTACCCTGATGGATCGGGTAGCGCTGGCAGTTGAATACCTGCTTGGATTTACCCTGGTCATTGGTATTATTATTATGCTCACCGCATTGAAAACCACTCAGGATGAACGCCGTCATGAGGCAGCCTTACTGCATACCCTGGGTGCTTCGCGCACATGGATTTTAAAGGGGGTACTGATGGAGTTCCTGTTGCTGGGTGCTATCGCGGGGGGAATTGCCGGTACGGCGGCTTCTATCACCGGCAAGATACTGGCTGAACAGGTCTTTAAATTTAATTATGTATTTTCGTTTTCGCCCATTCTAATCGGCGCCATCAGTGGAGCCATTGTCATTGCTATAATAGGATTACTTGGTACCAACAAAGTCCTGTCACAACCGCCCATTGATACATTTCGACAAGCCTGACCGAGAGAGGTATAGCGCAATGAAAAAGATAAGCCTGGCCAGCAAGCTTATGTTGATATTGTCGCTAATTATTGTCATTGCACTTTTCTTTCTGGGGCATTCGCTTGCGCCACAAATCAAAGAGCTTGGTATGAGCCAATATATCCAGCAGAATCGATGGCAAGGCGGACTCTTCGTATTCAGTTTTGTATTTGCTTTTCCCGTAGGTCTACTCTTGATCGTGTTAGCAGGTTTAATGAATGGCAAGCTGTCTGGTAAATATCTTTTCCTGGCGATTCATGTAGTCATCCTGGGTGCCCTGCTGGTCATGCTCTGGCCGTTCATTGCCGGGCGAGAAAACAGTGTCAGCTACTTCGGGTTTAGTGGTGGCTTATTATTAGTACTAATTTTTTCAGTTGGCTGGTTCTGGTCACAGTTACGGGCCAATTGTCAGCCTGAGCATAGAAAAATCGTTGATTTACGGGGTGCCAGTTATTTTTTCTTTGCACTTGCCACCTGGAACATGTGCGGGGTGGGGGGAATGCCTGGCTATGCGCTATATCCGGAACGCAGTATCGAGGTCAATGCCTATCCATTTATCATCGGACAGGTTAAAGTAGTTATGCTGTATCTTGTTCTGGCCTGGTTGAGTTTATTCCTGAGTTATATGCTCAAGCAGAAAATATTTAAAAATGATAAGCATTAGGGAGGATGTCATGCGTAAACTTTTCTTGTTTTTAATAGTTATTATATCAACTAACACCTATGCTTTTGGTGAATATGATTCGCAAGTCACTTTTAGCGTAGCACATCTTGGATTCACTACTCCTGACATTATGAAAGCGATAAATGTCGCTATGGAAAGATATCACTGGCAGACTGAAGAACAGACCGAGAACAGTGTCGTGGGTAATCTAAACGGAAGTGGTGATGCGAAAGTCAAAGCTGAGATCTCGGGCGATACTGTGACAATACGCTTTCTTACCCAGCATGATATGCAAAATTATAAATACTTCAAATGGTTGTTAAATATCAAAGCAACGATGATGGTGTATTTAAACGACTGTAAGAATAAAGATTTAAAAAGTGCTGAAACCACAGATCCCGCGATTGTTACTCGCCGAAACCTGGTGTATGCATTTTATAAATATAACTGGAGGCTCTCAGAACTTGGCGAACACAGGATCGTCGCCAGTCTGCCCGCCAGGGGACGTGTTGAAGCGGATTACACCGCGAGTGGGCTGGATCGTATTCGTCGCTGGGACGAGATAGAAGGTGACTATACTGATCCAGCTGCCGATGGCTATGTGCGTCGAATCAAGCGCTTATTTGAAAGGCAGCAGGCATTATGCAAATAAGAATATCTGTCCTGGCTATTTCAGCGGAAACTGGCGAATCTGAATAACGTACAGATCTCAGGGTAAATACTCTTGTTGACCTGAATATTACCGGTATGTTGTGTTATCTTACTGGTGAATCGCAGGACGTAGATCACTTATAAAGTTATTAATGGGAAAGTGTTATGAATAAGATACGCAATATATTGGCGATTATTGGCCTGATTTCAATAATTGCTGTGGGCTGGGCAACTTACAAGGTCATGCCATATTATGCGGCATTCCGGGGGTTCGATGACAAGGCCCTTGCTACATACAAGGACATGGCGGACAGCCTGATTGAAACCGGCAATGCCGTAGATGCGACGATCTGGAAACAGAAGGTCAAGGAAGATTTGTCTATTGAGGATGTAGAAGACGTCATGAAATCGGTAGCCAGTGAATTGAATATCAAGGACGTGGGTCAATTACCTCTATCAAAGCAAGTTGAACTGATGACCGGTAAGAAGCAGCGTTTTCTGAAAATTTATATGTACTGTAATCCACTGACGGCGGTTGAGATGGTGAATTACAGTGATGCGTTTTCTGCTTATCTACCGTGCCGACTCTCACTGGTTGAAGACAAACAGGGTAAATTATGGCTGTATTCCCTTAATATGGACATGATGATTCATGGCGGCAAGCCGCTGCCTGATGGGCTCAGGCAAGAAGCTGAGCGTGTGAAAAAGGTGATCAAAAGCATCATGGACCGATCTGCAAGTGGTGAATTTTAGTCACTTAGAATATTTCTAGCTTCATCAGGGTTTGATCCAGGTCAAGATCAGTTAATTCAAACTGGCCCATACTGCTGCCAATCGCCTATTCCGAAAAAATATTTTCGGGGGAAATACTGGGAGGTACGAGGGTAGAAATGGGTCGAGTGACTACTGTTTCAAATGGTGACATGCTGTTCGAATCCAGGCTGGGTAATCATACCCTGCTGGTTGATGGGCCCGAAATCTGGGGTGGTCAGGACCGTGGGCCTTTGCCCCCTCAATTATTCATGGCATCCATTGGCTCCTGTGTAGGGGTGCTCATCACTCATTATTGTAAAGAACATCAACTGGATGCTGATGGTCTCCAGGTGCATGTCGATTATGATGTACTGGATCAGCCGACATCATTTAAAAATATTCATGTCAAGATTGTTTTACCAAAAGCGATTTGTGATGATGCTGTTACACTAAGGGCGTTGGAGCATGTTGCAAAACACTGCCCGGTGCATGAATCTATCTTTACCCTGGAGCGGGTAAACTTTGAAATGGCGACGGAATGAATACAACGCCGACTCAAACAGGTAGTTCAAGTCGTTTAGAATCTGGCACGATTGCCTTATTTGTCATTGCCATTTTGGTAGTCAGCCTGCTGATTCAAAATGCGACTCACACAAAACAGGCCGTTTTATTTCTGCTTGGCGTTGGCCTCGGTATTTGCCTGCTGCAGGCTATGTTTGGTTTTACTGGTGGTTGGCGTAAGTTTATTCGGGAGCGCAATAGTTCCGGGGTACGTGCACAAATTTATCTACTCGGTCTCACCTCTTTATTAATATTTCCGGTGCTGGGCGGTTTTTTTGAAGGTATACATGCTGCTGGTGCCGTGTCCCCGGTTGGTTATTCGGTATTGATCGGTGCATTTCTATTTGGCATAGGTATGCAACTGGGTGGTGGCTGTGGCTCGGGTACGTTGTATACCATGGGCCAGGGACAGATCGATATGCTCGTGACCTTGCTTTTTTTTATCATCGGCGCAACGGTTGCTTCATCCCATTTGAGTTGGTGGCATCATCTGGGTGATATAGGCACAGTTTCCCTGATTGACCGGTTTGGGTGGGGGCCAGCCCTGTTGCTAACCGCAATCGGTCTTATGATTTTATATTTCCTGGCAGTTACGCTCGATAAACGCAGAAACAAGACATTAAAGCCAGTGTTCACAAGCGTACCAGGTGATCAGATTGTGAATACATTAATATTTGGAAAATGGCCATTATGGTGGGCCGTAATTGGCCTGGCTGTTTTGAACCTGCTCACGGTATTAATCGCAGGGCATCCCTGGTCGATTACCTTTGCCCTGAGCCTTTGGGGCACAAAGGTGTGGACAGCCCTGGGTGGTGATATCAGTCACTGGACCTATTGGCAAAACACTTATCCGGCCAGTGCACTGAATAACAGTGTCTTGCTTGATAATACTTCCGTGATGGATTTTGGCCTGATTCTGGGGGCTGGCCTGGCGGCGGCACTGGCTGGCCGCTTCGCACCCGCAACCAGAATGAAACTGAATAAATGGTTGGCTGTCATACTAGGTGGCTTGTTACTGGGCTATGGTGCGCGTCTGGCGTTTGGTTGTAACATCGGTTCACTGTTAGCCGGGATAAGCAGCGGCAGTTTGCATGGCTGGCTATGGCTGGTATCTGGCTTTGCCGGAAATATCATGGGGACACGCTTACGTGTTGTTATAGCCCTCGATAAACCGTATTAACGCCAGGAAAATTATTCGGACGACGCTATGAAACATAAGACCGGTAAAGTCATCATGGGTGCCACCTTGAGTCTGGCTGCGATTGCGGTGGCAATCGATCATACCCAACATAAGTTGCCTGAGGTTGAAGCGATATCAACGGATGAACAGCAGGATATGATGGAGCAGGGAACCCCCTGCGGCCTGGGCGCAGCACCCTGTTCGCTCGGCGATGGAGATACCAGCTTTGATGATTGAAGTGTCCAGCCCAATAGATAGCCAACAGGAATTGGTCTGGGCTTCCAGGTTAGTTGAGTGTATGAACGATATGGGTAAACATCATACCAACGCAGTATTGTTATCCCTGGAAGGTAATAAAACGATTAAACCCTACCAACGTTATCCTGAAACGCCTTATTATTTTGGCAACAAGCACTGGCGGGCATTCTACCATTGTCACCAATCACCCGAACAAATAACAGGAGAGCATGGCCATTATCATTTCTTTACCCGTGTAAATACGGATAGTGAATGGTCTCATGTAGTTGCTATGGGAATGAGCAATCACGGCCAGCCAACCCGCCTGTTTACGACCAACCTGTGGGTGACTGATGGGAAGTGGTTTCCAGCGAACCTGTTAATGCCACAGTTGACCCTACTGGCAAACAGCCAGGATGACAGTCTGGCAACCAACTGGCTGAAATATGTTCTGCTTTTATTCCAGTCTGAAATCAGTGAATTACTAATTATCCGCGACAATAAAGTTAGCCAATTATTTCCTAATTATCATGAACAGTGCTTTCTTGATAGAAGCATATATTATTTATCACAACAGACCATTAACTTGAATGAACAACTATGTGATGTCTTTAGCATCAATAGTGCTGATCGTTCAAGCAGACTGCCCCTATAAAGTAAGTAAGAAAGGAGAACACCATGATACGTTTAGTCACGATTTTTTCTTTGCTATTTGGTTTAATTACAACTGTGAATGCAGGTGTCCAGTTCCCTGGTCCACTGGTTGAAACCGACTGGTTAGCAAAAAACAGGGACAAAGTAGTCATCCTGGATGTCAGGAAAGATGTGAAAAGTTTTACAAAAAAACCTGTCTACAAAAAAGATAAGAAATCAGGGAAAAGCAAGCTGGTTAGAGTCGGCGGCCATATTCCGGGTGCGCTCCTGGTAAACTATTCCAAAGTGCGTGAAAACAGGATGGTGGATGGAAAAAAAGTCACCAGAATGATTCCTGTTAAAAAAGACTTTGAGAATTTAATGCAAAAAGTAGGTTTGAATAAAGACAGTAGCGTAGTGATCGTCAGTAAAGGTGAGTCAAATGGTGATATGACCATGGCTACCCGACTCTATTGGCAATTAAAATACTATGGTCAGCAGAATATGGCGATCCTCAATGGCGGTATGGCGCAGTGGATTCTGGATAAACATAAGGTCAGCACCAAAACCGAGAAACAGAGTAAAGGTAACTGGCTTGCGACTAAAGAAGATAACAGTATATTTGCCTCCAGTGAGGATGTGGCCAGTGCGGTGAAGAACAACAATGCCCAGCTGGTAGATACCCGCGCGGTGAGTCTCTACCTTGGTACCTGGTATAAAAAATCCTATGTCTATGACAAGGGACACATCAAAGGTGCCAAGAACTATCCAAATGAGCTGTTAACCAAACCTGGTCTGCCAGCGCGGTTTATTAGCGGTAAGGACACCAGGGCGCTGATGGATCGGTTGGGAATTGATACTTCTGCCAGGAGTATTACTTATTGTAATAGTGGGCACCTTGCCTCTGGTTCCTGGTTTTTAATGTCAGAGGTCCTGGGTAACAAGAACGTAAAACTCTATGACGGTTCCATGCATGAATGGACCCTGGAAAAACGTCCCACCAGTTCAGTGACCGCGCGCTAATCTAACCAAACGAGGCTATTTGTGAGTAAAGATGATAAAAAACAGGAACTGCTGGCGAAACGCGATCAACTGATTGATCGACTTGAAGCGATAGAAAAAGACTATCGTCAGGGTCTGGATGCCGATGCCGAGGAGCAGGCCGTACAGCTGGAAAACGCCGAGGTTCTGGCTGGTATCGCCCGGGCGGCCAGGGAAGAACTGGATCGTATCGAGAAGGAATTAGAGGAACTGGAATAGGTTGTGTTTCGTTCCCGCTGGGAGAATTGTTTTCCCTCGAGAACAGAAAAACTTATATTTATCTAATATGTATTTTTCGCCCGCCACTGCGTGGCTTGTGCGAGATACTTTTCTTTGTTTGTCCAAAGAAAAGTATCCAAAAGAAAAGACAACCCCGAACCAGCGAACCCCTTGGTAAGGACGATTTTCTGCCCTGTCCGGTTTTGATTCGCCATCCTGGCTCAGCAAAACCGGGCTCGGCGTCCTGCCTCGCTCCATTTTTTTTCAGAAAAGTGTCCTTACCAAGCGCTGGTCCATGGGGTGTGATTCCACTTAGCCAGTCTAGAGAAACTATCTTACTTCAGTAATCTCTGTCCCAGCTAAGTGAACTATTCCCCTTCGCGCTTGCTGTGAGAGGCGTTTGGTTACACGCAAGTGAAACCCGAATGGGGCGAGGCAGGACGCCGAGCCTTTGTGATGAGCCAGGGAAGGCGAATCACAAAGTTTTACCTGAGTAAGCCAATAAGCCCTCGAATGATTGGCAAGCGCAGGGGGAGCACTTCTTTGCCAACTTTCTTGTTGCCACAAGAAAGTTGGTCGCTTCAGCGATGCGAAATTAGCTAAAGAAAATAAAAAAAGACCACCACATTCCTGTGGTGGCCTCAAGCCAGGTAAGTTAAGTAATTAACGTCTCAGTGTTATGGCGTTACTGTTACCGTTACAGTATCGGTATCAGAATACCAGCCGTCATAGACAGTCAACTCCAGTGTATATGTGCCCGCCGTATCCGGGGTAAGCGTCGCGTTGGCAGAGTCTGCTCCTGCTAGACCAGCATTGCTACCAGCAGGTTGATCTGTCACTGTCCATGTGAAAGTTAGCAGGTTGTAGTCGGCGTCCGTACTCAGGCTACCGTCCAGCTGTGCAGTTTCACCCAAGGCGATTGTGACATCACTGCCTGCATCTGCAACCGGTGCATTGTTATTGACATGGTCGTTTTTCAATGCTGTCCAGGGTACGGTGATGGAGTATTCATAAAAGTCATCACCATCGGTGTCGGCCGCGACATTGACCAGGGTGGCGCTGACGGGGGTCAACTTGATCTTTTTGTTGGCTTCACCGGTATAAACCAATGGACCACCAGAATCAGGGTAGGTCAATGGCTGGACGGTTGGATAATGTAATGAAGTGATGGT
Source organism: Thioalkalispiraceae bacterium (assembly GCA_050118115.1). GTDB lineage: Bacteria > Pseudomonadota > Gammaproteobacteria > UBA6429 > Thiohalophilaceae > SZUA-24. The sequence continues at coordinate 3,686 of JASFLL010000002.1, read as the reverse complement.
TTCCACATCTACATAACCATAGAGGTAATGGTAGAGACGACCACTGACATTGACTAACGCTTGTGAAGGTACCAGGTATTGATCATATTCGACTTCGGTTACGTAGTTGTCGTATTTATAAGAAGCACCACCAATATTTTCTGACAGGGTCAGGTTAATGGTTGCAATCTCGGTGTAGGGATTAAGGTCGCCGGTATAGATCTTTTCAGCATGCAGGTTGGCACCGATTTGCCAGTCAATTTTATCGGCAGGATCAACGCTAACGAAGTGCAGGTTGTCATAGATCAATTCAACATCGGTGTATTCATCAATATCGGCATTGTAGGCATTGGCATTCAGGGTGGCCGAGCCATTCACGATAATGTCACCATCATTACAGTCCATAAATGCCAGTGTCAGGCTGCCCTGTTTGGTTACATCGTCTATGGTTCCTGTAAAACGCACACTACCACTGACAGCACAGGTATCATTGTATTCAACCGAGGTGGTGGCCGAAGGTGATCGGTTTGGTGCGGACTTAGTGGCTTTAATCGTGTTGGTAATTGTTTCCAGTTGCCCCAGTAGTTTGCTGGTGGCATAGGCGCTGCTACGGCTTTTGCTGGGACTGGCCACAAAAGTTGGATTCGCTGCATTAGCCGCGTCACTACCGGTAAAGGTCTGGTTACTGATGGCCTGGGCATTGTCCTCACTAATTGACGCTGGCGAGGTGTTGCCGGTGTATTCAACGGAATTGGCGCCATTGCCGCCACCATCGCTGCCACCGCCGCCACAGCCGCTCAGAATAAACGTTGCCATGAATCCGGCTGCAACCCAGGTGGCAAACCTGTGCGTGGGTGCAATTTGCCTGTTCGTGTATTGCATGAGTTTCTCCCTTTGTTACGTAGTTAAATTAATGAGTTCGCTCAATTAACCGCATGAGTAGAAATTTGGTGTAACATCTGATTCTGCGGGTTAATGCTGTCTTGCCTCGGTTTCGATGCATTAACCGCTGTTCTATGCTTCTGGTCAGGTTCTGATTAATACCGATTAGTTTCATGTCTCATCTCTTTTGTCGTTGTTATTACTAACCATTAAAAATAAATGCCACCTCCGACGATGATGGTTCGGGTCTTATCGTTGATAAACAGTCTCGATTTCTGGATACGTGCTGTCTGATTTGACCGATAGGTTTCACCAAACACAAACCAGTCGCGATTAATGACAAAACGGACGCCGCTACCAGCCGGCCTCGGCAGACCTATATGCACCTGATAGGTGGAATAGCCGGCTGCTTGCTCTTGGGTGATATCCAGTTCCTGTGAGTGGGCGGAAACACTGGCTGTCCCGGTCAGGAATAACAGCAGCCCCAATAACGCTGATTTCGATGTGTTTAAGTTCGGGGACATAGTATTTGCCACCTCGGTTATTTTTCTTGAGATAAAGTATTGCCAAAAGATGTAACCGAGGCATGTCAGGCAAGTAAGGGGTTGTAACAAGCTGTATCAGGAAGCCGATCCGGTTACATTTTGTTACACTTTATTGCTCGAAACGTGAAACAGTTGGATATCATTAACTTATGCAAGACTCTGCCAACAAAATCCTGGTGGTCGATGATGACCACCGCCTGCGTGACCTGCTGGAGCGTTACCTGCAGGAGCAGGGCTTTGAGGTCAAGGTGGTGGCCGATGGCAAGGCCATGGACAAGGCCCTGGCCCGGGAATATTTTAAGCTGATCGTGCTGGACCTGATGCTGCCTGGCGAGGATGGCCTCTCAATTTGCCGGCGCCTGCGTGGCCAGTCTAACGATATCCCGATATTAATGTTGACCGCCAAGGGTGATGAGGTGGATCGTATCGTCGGCCTGGAAATCGGTGCCGATGATTACCTGCCCAAGCCCTTCAATCCCCGGGAACTGGTGGCCAGGATTAATGCGATATTGCGGCGCCACAACACGACGCCGGCCGGTGCCCCCGAGGAGCAGCATATACAAATTCAGATTGGAAATTATGTACTGGACCTGGGTACACGTTTACTGAGTAGCGGTGATGACCGGGTCAGCCTGACCACCGGTCAGTATGCTTTATTAAAGGCCCTGGTCACCCAGCCACATAAGCCCCTGTCGCGTGATGCCCTGATGGCACAACTCAATGAACGCGATTATGAAAACTTTGATCGCAGTATCGATGTCCAGATTTCCCGTCTAAGGAAAATCGTTGAAGAAGATCCGAAAGTCCCCCGTTATATCCAGACTGTCTGGGGACACGGTTATGTATTTGTTCCTGATGGAGAAGCCCCCGCATGAAGTTGTATCCGAATACCCTGTTTGCCCGCGCGATGCTGGTTCTGATCAGCATGATTATACTGAGCATCGTCGTGGGGGTGTTTATCTATATTTCTTTTGTCACTCGACCCTCAGCATTCGCTAGCGCCCAGTTGTTTTCACAACATATAAATAGTGTCCACTATGCGTTAGCAAATATGAAGCCGGAAAAACGCAATGCCTATATTAACGAGCTGGTTAGAAAAGGTTTGCTGCAGGTGAACCGGGATGAAAATGCAAAACCTGGTCGCAAGGCTGACAAGGATTATGAGCATATTTTCCTGGAATACTATCCAAAGATGTTGTTCGACAAGAATGCAGAAATACGTTTTGAGTATGACAACCTTTTATATTCAGAGAATCCACGACTGGTCTGGGCCAAGGTCAATTTGGGTGATCGGAAAATATGGCTGGCGACACCAATGAGCGAATTCAGGGTAGACTGGCTCAGTAATCTTCTATCTGTATTAGCTGTTATCCTGGTACTTACCCTGGTCGGTGCCTTTTTCATCTCCCGTGTTGTGAAAAAACCTTTGAAGCAATTAACCCAGTCAGCTAGTTTGCTTGGCCAGGGTAAACTACCGGACCCGATTGAAGAACAGGGTACGGAAGAGTTTAAGACCTTGGCACGGACATTTAATAAAATGTCAGAGGATATCCAGAAACTGGCTGACGATCGCAATCTCATGTTGGCGGGTATCTCCCATGACCTGCGTACCCCTTTGGCCCGTGTGCGCCTGGCCCTGGATATGATCGATGACAAGATTGATAAAAGTCTGTATGGCGGTATGGTGCAGGATATCGAAGACATCGACAAGATCGTCGGCCAGTTCCTGACCTTTGTGCGCGATGGTGTCGATGAACCCTTTACCTATGAAGATGTAAACAAGATCGTTGAACACACCGCCTCCGGTTTTCAACTGGAAGGAAAACATATCGAACTGAATCTTGGCTCGGTGGAAAAGTCGATGATCAAACCGATTGCTTTACACCGCCTGTTAATGAATCTGATCAATAATGCCTGGCTATATGGCAAGCAGGATGTGGAAGTGGCCACCTCCATGAACGGTCACAACCTGTATATCGAAGTCAAAGACCGTGGCGATGGCATTGCCGAGGCGGATATTGAACATCTCAAGCAACCTTTCACGCGACTGGATACTTCGCGATCCGATACCAAAGGGGCAGGGCTGGGCCTGGCGATCGTTGATCGCATTGTAAAATGGCATCACGGCAAGCTGGATCTGTTTTCCCGCAACGGCGGTGGTCTGCATGTGCGGGTCACTATTCCAGTGATGCTGCAGGCCTGATTTTTTAGCAATAAAAAACCGGCTTAAAGCCGGTTTTTTAAATCTGAATTTCAGGTTTGCTTACATACCACGAATCT
>JASFLL010000001.1:0-20929 GCA_050118115.1 Thioalkalispiraceae bacterium | reverse complement strand
CGACCATCGGCCAAAGCGTCGGTTGGCAGTATGTCTTTCCATCGGCAACCACACGTATCTGGTCACCCACAGGACAAACGGTGCGTTGGCATTGCTCGGCTTCCACTCCGCAGCGCGCATTTAAACACGCACTCAAACAAACACAGATTACCAAGCACGCCAGTATCCACACACTTCGCCACTGCTTTGCCACTCATTTATTACAAAATGGCACTGATCTGCGACGTATCCAGGTACTTCTCGGGCACCGCAATATTAAAACGACCATGATTTATACCCATATTGTTAAAGCAGAGCAAAACACGCGTAGCCCGCTGGATGAACTCGAATTGAAGAATTGCTTGAATGTCCGCTATGGGGCGAGTTTATCGCCCCATTATTCAAAAACAGTAATGGCGGCTTTGGGTCGTTCTGAGCCATCTGACCATGTATTCCCTAAGGTCTGCTTTAGACCGTTTCTCGAAACCTGGCCGTTATGAGTCTGATTTTAGTTTTCAACATTAATAACTTGTTTTCGACTATATTAACCAGTTTTCAACTTTAATTGCACAGAACAAACGTCCGGATGATAAAACAGGATTACTCTACGGTGACGGACTTGGCCAGGTTCCTGGGCTGGTCCACGTCGGTCCCTTTGAGTATGGCGACATAATAAGAAAGCAACTGCAACGGGACAGTATGTATGATCGGTGAGGTCTCCGCTTCGCAGGACACGACCGGCAACACCTTGGTAAATTCATCCGCCTGGTAATTCAGATCTTCATCGGCAAACACATACAGCACACCGCCACGTGCACGTACTTCCTGTAAATTCGATTTAAGTTTATCCAGCAGTTCATTATTCGGTGCCACGGTGACCACCGGCATTTCCGCATCGACCAGAGCCAGTGGACCATGTTTCAATTCACCCGCCGCATAGGCCTCGGCATGAATGTAGGAGATCTCTTTGAGTTTTAGTGCACCCTCCATCGCCACCGGGTAATGCTGACCACGGCCTAAAAAGAGGGCATGATGTTTATCGGCAAAATCTTCGGCAAGTGCTTCGATGTCTTTATCCAGTTCCAGGACTTTTTCTATTTTCGATGGTAAGGCCTCTAGCTGTTTCACAATACGCGCCTCTTCTTCCACACTCAGACCGTGACGACGCGCCAGTACGATGACCAGTAACATCAGTGCAACCAGTTGCGTGGTAAAGGCCTTGGTGGAGGCCACACCGATCTCCGGACCGGCACGGGTCATCAACTGGGTATCAGACTCACGCACTAACGAACTTTCCGGGACGTTACAGATAGTGAGCGAATGACCAAAGCCGTGTTCTTTAGCCAGGCGCAGACCGGCAAGCGTGTCGGCGGTTTCACCGGACTGTGAAATGGTGACAATCAATGAGTTGGGATGTACCACTGGTTTTCGATAACGGAACTCACTGGCCACTTCCACACTGCAGGGTATGCCGGCGATGCTCTCCAGCCAGTACTTGCCAATCAAACCGGCATGATAGCTGGTCCCGCAGGCAACAATATGCACTGCCTGAATTTTATCAAACACCGCACCTGCGTTTGGACCAAAGGACTCTTCCACTACTTTATTACCCAGGATACGGCCTTCGAGAGTATCGGCAATAGACCGGCTTTGCTCGTGAATTTCCTTGAGCATGTAATGACGATAAGTTCCGCGCGTCACGGCATCAGCAGAGAGTTCACTTTCCTTAATCTCACGTTCAACCTGTTTACCTTTCGCATCATAGATGGTCAGCAATTCGCGACTAATGTCTGCAATGTCGCCTTCTTCGAGAAAGATAAATCGCTGGGTGACCGGTAGCAGGGCGGCGACATCCGAGGCAATAAAATATTCACCGATACCGACACCAATAACCAGAGGACTGCCACTGCGGGTCGCAATCAGTCTTCCCGGCTCTTCTTTACTAATCACACCCAGCGCATAGGCGCCTTCCAGTTCCTGGATCGTATCCTGCACGGCGCTAAACAGATCTTTTCGCTGAACTACATGATGTTCAAAGATTTGATGAACAATGACTTCGGTATCCGTATCCGAAGTAAATTCATAACCCTGTTGCGTCTGTTGCAAACGCAGTGCTTCGTGGTTTTCAATGATGCCATTGTGAACCACGGCAACCGTGTTACGACAAACATGTGGATGGGCATTGGATTCAGAAGGCTCGCCATGGGTTGCCCAGCGTGTATGGGCAATCCCCAGATTTGCATGTAGATCATGGGCATTAACGGCACTCTCCAGTTGCGCGACCTTACCCAACATGCGTACGCGTTCAACCTGGTTATCGGCGTTCAGTACCGCGACACCGGCTGAATCATAACCGCGATATTCAAGTCGCTTTAAACCCTCTACCAGAATCGGTACCACATCCCGTTCTGCTACTGCCCCAACAATACCGCACATATATGCTTTACTCCGCTTAAACGATTACGACTTTTTCTTGCCAGCTTCTTTTTGCCCGGCACGCTTTTTTTGTGGCCGCTGCCAGCCATCGATGGTGACTTGTTTGGCGCGGGTTAAGGTTAATTTATTATCCGGCGCATCTTTAGTGATCACGCTTCCGGCACCAACGGTGGAACCCTCACCCAGTTTGACGGGTGCCACCAGGACACTATTTGATCCAGTTGAGGCACGGTCACCGATAATGGTTCGATGTTTATTGGCGCCATCATAATTCGCGGTGATCGTTCCGGCACCGATATTGACACCCTTACCCATATCGGTGTCACCGATATAGGTTAAATGGTTCACCTTGGAACCTTCGCCGATCACGCTGTTTTTAATCTCAACGAAATTGCCGATGTGATTGTCGCCATCCAGAACGGCCCCGGGTCGTAACCGAGAGTAGGGACCAAGCAAACTCCCGGCACCGACTCTGGCATTATCGATGACACACATCGCCTGCACCTGTACGCCAGGACCAATATGGCTATCACGAATTACACAGTTAGGGCCGATGTAAACATCATCTTCGATAGTCACATCCCCTTCCAGGACAACATTGATATCCAGGGTCACATCTTTACCAGCCTTGACTCGACCACGAACATCGAAACGATCCGGGTCAACCACCGTTACGCCACCCGCCATCAGTGCTTCGGCCTGTTGCCGCTGATAGACACGTTCCAGGTAAGCAAGCTGACTGCGACTGTTCACACCCAGCACTTCATCTTCACTATCAGGATGCGCAGCCTCGACCTGACAGCCATCGGCTACCGCCATGGCAATGATGTCCGTAAGATAATATTCACCCTGGGCATTATTGTTTTCCAGGCGGCTCAGCCAGTCCTTTAGACGTTTGCCCTGAACCGCGAGAATTCCGGTGTTGATCTCGCGGATAGCAAGTTCAGTATCGGTTGCGTCCTTCTGTTCAACGATCCGCTGGATGTTACCTTGATCGTCACGGACGATGCGCCCGTAACCATGTGGGTTATCGAGATGAACGGTCAATAAAGCCAGGGTCGACGCATTTGCCTTGCTGACTAAATCAGACAGGGTGGCCGCACGAATTAAAGGCACATCACCATATAACACTAATATAATGTGATCATCTTCTATATCTGAGCGTGCCTGATCGACGGCATGCCCGGTCCCCAGTTGCTCGGCCTGCTCCACCCAGGATACCGTCTCGTTGGCCAGTTGCTGTTTGACCTGATCACCACCGTGTCCGTAGACCACAACTATCTTTTTTGCAGCCAGTTCTGCTGCAGTATGGATCACGTGGGATAACAGCGGCTTACCACCAATGGGGTGTAAAACTTTGGGGAGTCTGGATTTCATCCTGGTACCCTGGCCCGCCGCCAGGATAACAACGCTTACATGTGTCTGCTCTGTCATACCTATCAGTTACTGCATGGTTAGGGGACCATGCATATCAATTACTTCGCCGGTCCCGATTTCATGTTCTGTCGCATCTCGAACTGCAACAACCCGCATCACAAACACCACCGTCTTGCCGGCGAAAGGATGGTTTGCATCAAGTGTAACCTCGCCATTTTCAATCTTTGTGACTTTCATGGTAATGGTCTCACCCTGTTCATCTTCGAACATGGCCTCTGCGCCGATTCGCAGGTATTCTGGCGGGACATTTTCAATACGCTCGATATGCATTAATTCCGGATCAGGGTAACCAAAACCCTCTTCGGGTGTTATCGACACGCTCACTTCATCGCCCACTTTCTTCCCATCCATGGCCTTTTCAGCACTGGGGTACATTTTGCCATCCACCTGATGAATGTATGACATGGGCATATCTGACTGCTCCAGAATATTGCCTTCACCATCCTTGATAGAGTAGGTAAAGGTTATGACTTTTTGCGCCGTCACGGTATCGTCGGTTTGTGCCATATTGTTTAAATCTTTTGAAAAAAATACCCTGAGCAGCGTGACAGGGTGGGTTACATTTAATATTGTATATTAATCAATAAGTTATACTAACATCTTTCTGGGAGAGCGCCAAACGGCAGTCCAGTCAGGCTTCTATTATATCGGAGCCAACCTACCGAGCGTTAACAAATAAATTCTTAGTCAGAAGAATGGAAGAGGAAACAAAAAACGCCCCGATCCTCGCTAAACGAGACCGGGGCAGGTGATCAGCCCGTTGCGACTACTGTATCGATAATTGCTCAGACCAGTTCCCGGCCGGCAAAAATTCAGCTTTATCCCGTATCCGCTGCGCCTCCTTGTGCTGACCCAGCGCCTGGAGAATTTCTGCCTTTAGCATCAGGGTACCACGTGCATCGGCCTTGAGTTGCAGCGCCCGTTCCACAGATTCCAGGGCCCGTTCATTTTTGCCCGTGATATATAACACCATCGCCTTGTTGTGATGACCCTTCATATAAGTCGGGTCGATTGTAATGGTCTTCTCAAAGTGTTGCAGCGCTGTCGCATGTTGACCCTGGCGGGCATAAATGACACCCAGGTCATCATGGGCCTCGGCATTCCTGGGATCCAGCTTAATCGCCTGGATGAGATCCTTTTTCGCATTTTCCTCATCGCCTATCCATAAGTAACGCACACCCCGCTTGGTATACGCCAGCGAACTATCCGGGATACGACGCAGATACTCGGACAAATCCTCGATACCCTTACGTATATCGCCATTTCGTCCGTGCGCCATACCGCGTCCAAAGTAGGCTTCATGAATACGATCATCCAGACGAATGACATCCGTATAATCGGATACCGCCAGATCAAACTGGTGTACCTCAAAATAGAGGCGGGCGCGCTTCATCAGCACATCGGTATTGGTCGGATCATTCTCCAGCATGTCGGAATAGATTTCGATGAACATATCTCTTTCTTCCTGTGATGCCAGCGAGCTTTCCTTCGGGACAATTTCCGCCTCATTGATCTCATTCAAAGGCTGTTGATAACGCCCAACAACTTTGGGAATGTTAGCAAAGCAACGTTTATATTCCCGGGTACTCAAGATGGCTTCACCCGGTTCGAACTCGTGTTCTTCCAGTGACAAAAAGACATCCTCGCCATCAAGCGTACCTTTGCACTGTTCATAAATACGCGCGCCGGATGCATCAAATTGCCTGAAGGCATGCAGTTTTTCCTGGTAGGAATGGAAGTTAATCAATGTCTGAATCGGTGCATTTCTATATACAGGTAAATACGCCGCCAGGTAATCACGAATCACGCGCCCCTGTTTATCACGTATAAAAACTTCCACCACGTGAATTTTTTCGGGGTTCTTGCTTTCACGCGAAACTCGACTTATCAGCTGGCCGGATTGTATATCGAAATATTTGGTCTCAATAAAATAATCTGGATTCATCGGGTAACCTCCCTTGCGAGTTTCTGTAGTGTAGGAGGTTTTACTGATTTGTGATTCATGTAACTGGTAGACCGCATCGGCAAAGCCGTTCCACCTTTGAATATGCTCCAGGTCTTTTTTCATGATTGCAGCTTTAAGCGCTGCAGCACTATAGGAAGGGCTTGCGATAACCAGCATCACTGTTATTGCTAACAAGCTGTAGATACGCATCTTGATCACCATTTAAGTAAGGTTTTACAAAGTCCCGCTCTTAACATATATAATAGACAATACCCGTGGATAAATTATTCCCCCACCTGCATATATGTACGCTGACGAGATGAAACGTTTTAAATTGCAACGGCAATTACCGCAAAATACACCGAAAAATCAGATGTTTTCTGTATGTTTGAACATTTCTCACTAATTGAAATCATCTTAACCGGCCTGTTGTTCATGTGGGCCGGTTTCGTCCGTAGTGGCCTGGGCTTTGGTGGCGCCGCACTGGGATTGCCGTTAATGCTGTTTATTAATGACCAGCCTCTCTACTGGTTGCCCATTATTGGTACGCACCTGTTATTTTTTTCCGCCCTGACCCTGCGTACCCGGCTAAACCATGTCGACTGGCTGTTTTTAAGAAGAACGCTGATCTACATCCTGCCAGCAACCTTTGCCGGTGTATTTGGTTTGCTGAACCTGCCCAACCAGTGGCTGCTGATCTTTGTTTATTCGATCACTTTGTTTTATGCCATTACCTGGATAATGAGCTGGGCGATCCAGAGCAATAATACCTGGCTGGATCGTTTTTTACTGTTTTCCGGTGGTTATGTGGCCGGGACATCGCTCACCGGCGCACCGTTGATGGTCGCGGTATTTATGCGGCATGTCAGCGGCGTGCAGCTACGCAATACTCTGTTTGTACTCTGGTTTATCCTGGTCTCGATCAAGATGAGCACCTTTGCGGCCGTAGGTGTTGACCTGCACTTCTTCACCGCGCTCGTATTAATCCCGGTTGCCGCGATTGGGCACATGCTTGGTCTCAGGGCGCATGCTCGGATCCTGGAAAACGATAAATCATTTAAACGCATTATTGGCAGTCTGCTCGCGCTCATCAGTCTGTTGGGTCTGTCACATGTCATCTGGCCAGAGATCTGGCTCATTCATTAATGTAAAGATTTTGTAAAATTCAGGCACCCACTTTTACCTGTTCAGGTCTCACAATTTCCTGTCCGGCATCCTATCGTCTCTGTAACTAATACCACCGAGTGAACAGATTTGACAAGGAGCACAAACATGAGACTTGCACGCAAACTAAAAATCCCGGGGCTGATAACCATCGCTGCACTATCAGTATCGCTGGCAGTACCGCTGGGCATGGCCTATCTGGCCATCCATGCCTCGCAAACACTGGCTTCAAATCAAGATGCGATACAGCAGACCGGTCCGATCGTAAACGTGGTTAAACCGAATAGCCGACCCAGAATTCAAATGGCTATCCTGCTCGATACCAGTAGCAGTATGGATGGCCTGATCGACCAGGCCCGCCAACAGATCTGGCAGGTAGTAAATACATTTTCAACCGCAACACAGAACGGGCTCAATCCCAGGCTTGAAGTCGCGGTGTACGAATACGGCAATGACGGGCTTGCTGCCAGTACAGGTTATATCCGCCGGGTCAGCGGTTTGACCAGCGAGCTGGATCAGGTCTCTGCAGCACTATTTTCACTCAAGACCAATGGCGGAAATGAATATTGCGGCCAGGTGATTCAGACCGCGGTGAATCAGCTTGAATGGAGTCAGTCGGATAATGATATCAAGGCTATCTTTATCGCTGGCAACGAACCCTTCACACAGGGGCCGACACCTTTTCGCGAGGCGATCAACGCCGCCAGGGAGAAAGGAATTGTCGTCAATACCATTCATGCGGGTAGTTATGAAGAAGGGGCACGCTCCGGCTGGAAAGACGGTGCTGTTCTAGCTGGCGGTAATTTTATGAGTATCGATCACAACCAACAGGTAACACATATTGATGCACCCCAGGATAAAAGAATTGCTGAATTAAATGCAAAGTTGAATCAGACCTACATCCCCTATGGCGATAAAGGTCGAAAGAAGCAGGAACGCCAGCTCGAGCAGGATGCCGTTAGTAGTCGGATTTCGGCAGGCTTGCTGGCGAAACGCGCAGAATCCAAGTCCCTCAGTTATTACGATAACTCATCCTGGGATCTGGTTGATGCCCAGTCAAACGGCAAGCTTAAGCTTGATAAACTCAATGAGGAAAAGTTGCCTGCAAAAATGCGTGCCATGAATAAGCAGCAACGTAAAGAATATCTTGCGCGGGTCGGCGCTGAACGTAAGCGAATCCAGGCTGAAATTGTTGCACTTAGTAAAAAACGCGACGCCTATGTTGCCGAGCAGCGCAAGAAGATCGCCGGACAACATGCTAACACTGTCAAAGATGCATTGATCTCAGCAGTCCGTGCCCAGGGTAAGGCCAGGCACTTTGAATTTTAAACAGGTTGATTAGTATCAAAATCTAACACTGTAGTTAATTAAGGCTCACCGGCTTGGCGATGACTATCGTTTGACTTGCACGATGGTTATCGCCCTTTTTAATAGCACCTGGCTAAAATCGGTAACTTAATCACTGATAACTTGCTCTTGGACAGGATCAGGATATTGTTTCAAACCCAGCTCATCCAGGTCAAGGTGTTGTTCCAGTACGTCTGCCAGCCTATCCAATGCCGCTTCACGAACTGTTTTATGGTCATGCTGGAGTTCGGTTGTGTGGCCACTCCATTTCAAAATAACCTGTAACGCGGCCGGTTCTTCAAACAATCCATGTAAATAAGTTCCGATGATCTGGCCATCGGCAGACATGGCCCCGTCATTGTGGCTTTGCAGATTGGCAAAGGGTGTATCCAGTGCTGGACCCGTGGAAACACCGGCGTGGATTTCATAACCTGTGACAGGTGACTGATCAATCATCAATTTGCCCGTGACATTTGCGAGGACTTTTTCCTGCTGTAACGTAGTTTCAAAATCCAGCAGTCCGAGTCCCGGCGATGAACCGGCCTGACTTTCCAGGCCAGCTGGATCATGAATGGCATTGCCTAACATTTGAAAGCCGCCACAGATTCCAAGTAACCTGCCACCATAACGAAGATGACGTTGAATTTTTTCATGCCAGTTGTTTTTACGTAACAACTCAAGGTCGAGGCGAACATTCTTGCTGCCTGGTAAAACGATTAAATCCGCAGGTGGGCAGTTGTCTTCAAGGTGAACATAATGAAGATCCACCTCGGGGTGCAGGCGCAGGGGATCAAAGTCAGTATGATTGCTAATGCGCGATAATACCGGCACCACAACCTGACAACGCTGTGTATCCGATTTTACTATCTCGCAATCGGCAATACTGTCTTCAGCATCCAGGAACAAATCATGCAGGTAAGGTAAAACTCCTAAAACAGGTTTGCCAGTACGCTGCTCCAGCCAGTCCAGCCCCGGTGTCAGCAATGCCAGATCACCGCGAAATTTATTAATGATAAATCCCTTGATCCGCTGCTGTTCTGATGGACTCAGTAACTCGAGCGTACCGACCAGATGGGCAAACACTCCGCCACGGTCAATATCGGCAACCAGTATCACCGGGCAATCTACCGCTTCAGCAAAACCCATATTGGCAATATCCCTGTCGCGCAAGTTGATCTCGGCCGGACTGCCCGCACCTTCGACGATGATGTGTTTATACTGTTGCGTCAGTCGCTGATAGGACTCCTGCACGGCCTGCATCGCGACTGTTTTATAATCATGATAAATCTTGGCATCCATATCCTTTAAGGCCTTGCCATGAATAATCACCTGAGCACCGATATCGGTATTCGGTTTGAGTAGCACGGGATTCATATCGGTATGTGGCGCAAGACCACAGGCGAATGCCTGTAACGCCTGGGCACGGCCAATCTCACCACCAGCGGGGGTGACCGCACTGTTTAGTGCCATGTTTTGCGGCTTGAAAGGGACCACACTGTAGCCGCGCCGGTTTAAAAGACGACACAGCCCGGCAACGATTACGCTCTTGCCCGCATCAGAGGTGGTACCCTGGATCATCAAAGTTTGCATAATTAATTCTGGCCAGCTGTTGTGAGTCAGAGTTTACCAGAACTTCAATTTCTGTTTTTAAATTCGAGCTGATTCACTAATATAGTAGGTAAGCTTACACCCGGGGGAGATAGCATGCTCGAACTCAGACCGACCTGTGAAAACTGTAATAAACCCTTGCCACCCGCTTCGCTGGAGGCACGGATTTGCAGTTATGAATGTACCTTCTGTGCAGACTGCGTTGACACCGTACTGGAGAATGTTTGTCCGAATTGCGGTGGTGGTTTCGTAGCCCGCCCCATCAGACCGTCACAGAACTGGAAAGATAACAATTATCTTGGGCATGACCCGGCCAGCATCAGGATAAAACACCGGCCGATCGATCCGGAGGTACATGCAGAATTTTCAGCGCGGATTAAATCCATTCCAGCTGAGCAACGCTAGCTGCTGACAACACAACTAATTGGAATTTCTATTAAAAGGACAAACTCACGATGTTAGTAATCAAGCGCATACATTTCTGGGCTGGCATAGCAGGAATCCTGATCTTTATTCTCACCGGCCAATACATGTCTTTATACCATAATCATTTACAGGGTATGGCTGACGGCCCACGCATGCTTTATCGCTCAGCGCATATTTACTTATTACTGGCTTCAATAATAAATCTGGTGGTTGGGATTTATTTACAGTCTGAATCCATTATCCGCTTCAGGTTACTCCAGTTTATAACATCAGGTATGCTACTTCTATCACCTGCTTTGATTCTGGCCGGATTCTTTATTGAACCACAACTCACTGAACTCACCAGGCCCTACACACGAATTGCACTGTTTGCATTATTTGCTGCAGCAATCTTTTTGACTGTCATCGGCCTGAAAAACCGAAAACATCCCTGACGGTGGCAAACTAAGGCTGTAGACTTAACTCATGTCAGTAACCTTCAAAGATCACTTTTCAGGACATGCAGAGGACTATGGAAAATATCGCCCATCTTATCCTGATGCACTGTTCAAATATTTACCTCAGATTTGCCGACAACACAATCGCGCCTGGGATTGTGCAACCGGTAATGGCCAGTCCGCAGTAGCATTGGCAAAATACTTTCAGCACGTCATTGCCAGTGACGCCAGTGAAAACCAGCTTCGCCATGCAGCGCCCGCGAAGAATGTAAACTATATAGTCGCTCCCGCAGAGCAATCAGGCATAGCCAGTCATACCGTTGACCTGATTACCGTGGCCCAGGCATTACACTGGTTTGACCTTGAGGCATTTACCATCGAAGTCGATCGTGTTTTAGTTGATCAGGGTGTGCTAGCCGTCTGGACATATAACCTGTTAACCATCAATCCAGAGATCGATGCTGTTATTGACCGGTTGTATTCTGATTTACTCGACGCGTACTGGCCCGACGAACGTAGTATCGTGGAAACAGGCTACCGGCATATTCAATTTCCGCTCACCAAGCTCGATGCGCCCAGGTTTGAAATGATCACCCAGTGGAACCTGCCCCAACTTGCCGGTTATCTCAATACCTGGTCAGCAGTGAAACGTTTTGAGAACGATCACAATAGTAACCCGGTTGAGATGATCTGGCCAGATTTGGCTGCGGCCTGGGGCGATGAACAAGTCACTTACACTCAGCATTGGCCATTAGCGCTTCGACTCTGGCGAAAATCGTAATATTCTAAAATAGCTTATTTCAGCTAAAGCGCTTGTAAACCGATCCCGTGACTGGGATGATACTAAAAAATAACAAACGGCTTATCAAATGGTACAACAGGAAAAACACTATGCGGCACTTGCCCCGATTCTTGCCCTCGCCGGCATTTTCGCCCATCCGGTCGCCAGCACGGTGTTGCCGTTAATACTGTTTTTTATCTTTTACTGGCGGCGTATGGAACTGGCACAACTCGTTGCCATACGTGCTGCCGATTTGGCCTTTACAGTACAGTTGTTTATGGTAGTCATCAGCCTGTTGTTCGCCGGCTATTTCTCTCTCTATCCGACTAGTGAACAGTCTGCACACCGTCTTGTTACTTATACAACAGTTATTGTACTCATCTTCATGATCGTGTCGTTACTGGTTGCTACTGTCCAGGCTTTTCGTGGCAAGGCATTTAAATATGTACTTTCATTACGCATTGCCGAACGCGTATTTAATGCAGTAAGCAAAAAACAAAACCCCTGATTATTTTTTTGACAGCAGGTCTTTCAATTTACAGTCCAGATTGGGATATAAATCAGATACCAGGGCCAGGAACAACTCGGCCGTAGCCAGGGCATCATTCAGGGCATTATGGGCCTTGTACACTGGTAAATGATATCTTTCACGTAGATTGAATAAGCGCAGAGCTCCTTCCTTTAAAAAATCCTGACTCCGCTGCAACAGCCTGCTTGCCAGTAACTGCGTATCAATAACTGGAATGATAAAATCTGTACCATACAGTGTCTTGCTAATTTTTTGTAGAAAGCCCAGCTCAATCCGGGCATGATGAGCAATCAGCACATGTCCTTTTAATTCTGTCAGCAGATGTGCAAAGGCATTTTTAATTTCCATTCCCTGGCCAACCATGTCATCGGTTATTTCGTGAATAACGGTCGTTTGCTGCGTCATCTCGCGCTTTGTTTTGATGATTTCGTGCCAGGCCGTATCCAGGTCGATGCCCAGATTATTAATTTTAACCATGCCGAGACTGACCAGGTGATCATTCTGTAAATCGAGACCGGTTGTCTCAAAATCCAGAACCACAAATGGAACATCTTTTATCTGTAATTTTGAAGCAGGAAAAGGTACATCGTAATAATCATGCAGTGGACCCATACCGACCTGTTCCAGCATTCGCCTGCGCTTGCGATTTATATCAAATAATTCTGGCCACATACTCAGGCTATGCGACCAGCTTGATAACGATGTTCCAGGACTTCCTGCATGGACTTGATGATCGCAAACGCATCCTTCAGGTGACTTCTCTCCAGGCCACTCAAAGATTTTGGATCAAGAAAATTATCGGCGGCCAGTCCCTGCCGGATACGTTCAACCTGGTGATGGTTCCTGAGGCTGGCAATATATTCCAGTGCATCGATTAAATTATCACTCATCTCGCGACTCATGGCACCTGTTTCACATACAGCCTGCAAGCGTGCTGTTGTGTTGACGTCGGCTATACCTGCAGATAAGGCCATCACCCTTGCAATATCAACAATCGGGACAATACCCCTGTGTTTCACATCCAGGGTATTATCATGTTCCTTATCGTGGATCAGCACAAAGTTTCGAAAGAAACCAAGCGGTGGACGATGGGTCAGGGCATTTGTCACCATATACGCAATAAATATCTGGTTCTGCTTCGCGCTTGATAACATCTGCGTCTGCACACTCTCAAATAATGAGAACTCACCATACAATGGTCGTAAATCAAAAAAGATACTGGCCAGCATCAGTGCCTTTTTATCCGGTCGTTCGATCCAGCCCTGAAAATATTTATTCCATATCGACACCGGCTGGCGCCATTCCGGATTGGTTGCCATTGCATTTCCCGGACAATATACATAACCGCAGGCATTGAGACCGTCACTGACATATTTACTTAGTGCGGAAAAATATTTATCGTCCCCTGCACTCATACTATCATCGATGAACAGGGCATTATCCTGATCGGAATGCGAGGTCTGCTCTTTACGGCCCTGCGAACCACCCGCAAGCCACACATAGGGAACCGGTGGTTGCCCCAGTTCCTGCTCCGCCAGCTTTAATAAACGACAGGTTATGGCGTCTGTAATCATTGAAAACATTTCACCGACTTCATTGGCCGACGTATTGGCGATAACTAACTGGACATGCAGTTCCGGCAGGCGTTGACTGATCCTGGCCAAAGCTTCCGGACTGTTCGCTTTTTCTATATCACTGGCAATAAATGCCGCATTCGTCCCAAGATGCCTGATGACGTCAGACACGCTCAGGTTTCCAACAGGCTGTTTGCCCTTTAAGATCGGTAAATGATGAATCTTGTTCCGGGTCATAACCAGCAGTGCCTCTAACAGGATAGTCCTGTCGTCCACGGTAATAAGATCCGTTGTCATAATCTTGTCGACAGTGGTGTCCGGCTTCATATCCTTCGCAATATAACGGCTGCGTAAATCACGATCCGTGATCATGCCAACCAGGTTTTGATTATCAATCACCAGTGCCGAGGAAACATTTTCTTCGGTCATAATTTTGGCGGCATGCGAAACAGTTTCAGTGATAGGAATAATTACCGGAGTACGATCAACCAGGTCCTTGACAAGATAACGCATGGCACCCTGTGACTCATCACCCTGCTGATACTTATCGACCGCATGTCGCATTCGCTTTTCTACTGAACCCAGTAAATGGCTATCAAACTCCGGAGAGGTCTTTCGTAACTCCTGGATCACAGAACAGGGTATATGGTAAATCAGGCTGTCTTCACTCACGGCACCAACCACTGCTTTACCATCAAGGCACTGTTCAATATAACTATCTTGTTCTGCAAGCTTTTCGAGCAAGTTCCCCTGCTCATCGCGAATGCTAATCGCACCGGAACGAATGAGATAAAGCTGTGCTTCCTCAAGAAACTCAGGTGGAAAAGTCTGGCCGCGTCGCAGGTAACGAATGGTGACATGCCGAACCAGATCATCCAACGATGCTGTCGTTAACGATTCAAACAGAACATGTTGTGCCAGGAAGTCACGTATCTCTTGTAATTCTATATCCATTCAATTTCGTTAGTTCTGATATCAATAAAGGTATTCTGATTAATATAAGCTATTAAAGACAAAAAAGCCCCGTTAAACGGGGCTTTTCTGCACTGCTGTTACTACTTAATGACCTGTCGCAGCTCCAGCACCTTTCGGCACCCGAATATCTTCAACCAGATGTTGAATATGCTCGGGGGGAGCCGTGGTGACTTTACTGACGATAATCGCAACCACAAAGTTGATCACCGCACCAATAGCTCCAAACGATTCGGGCTGTATACCCATGACCCAATTCGCTGCATTGTTCGGCAAGTTATTGGTACCCGGAATAAAGAACCAGCCTTTATATACGAAGATATAAATGAGGGTGGTACCCAGGCCAGCCAGCATACCGACCACAGCCCCGGTGTTATTCATCTTCTTGTAGAAGATACCCATCATCAGTGCCGGGAAGATCGATGACGCGGCCAGACCAAATGCCAGGGCCACCACCTGTGCCGCAAAGCCAGGCGGATTCATCCCCAGGTAGCCTGCCACAATAATTGCACCGGCCATGGCAATCCGTCCTGCCATGAGCTCCTGCTTTTCCGAGATGTCCGGTTTGAATATACCTTTGAGCAGGTCATGTGAAATAGCCGACGATATTGCCAGCAGCAGGCCTGCCGCGGTCGAGAGCGCCGCGGCCAGACCACCGGCAGCGACCAGCGCAATCACCCAGAAAGGCAGGTTGGCAATTTCCGGATTAGCCAGCACCATGATGTCCCTGTCCACGTAGACTTCGTTGGCAAAAGGGGCACCTTCAGCACGTTTACCTTCACTGGGATTCGTCACCACGCGCTCACCATAACCGCCGCGTTTATGTGAACCATCGTCGTTCAGGGCAAACTGCGGCTTACCGTTACCTGAAAAGGCCTTGCCCGCTGCCGTCTGGACTTTGCCGTCGCCATTATGATCGTACCAGGCTAGCAGGCCGGTGTTCTCCCAACGCTTGAACCAGCTCGGCAACGAAGTATAGGGCGTACCCTGCGACTCCGGACCGTTCACGGTATGAATAAAGTTCAGGCGTGCCATGGAACCCACAGCCGGGGCAGTCGTGTACAAAATGGCAATAAACACCAGTGCCCAGCCTGCTGATGCGCGCGCATCACGTACCTTGGGTACTGTAAAGAAACGAATGATCACATGCGGTAAACCTGCGGTCCCGATCATCAAGGACAGGGTGAGTAACACCATGTTCAAGCTCGTCCCCTTTTGTACCGTATAGGCCTTAAAGCCCAGGTCCATCATTACCGTATCCAGCTTCGTTAACAGGTAACCGCTACCATCTGTCAATTCGCTCCCTATACCTAGTTGTGGAACCGGGTTACCGGTCAGGGTTAGTGAGATAAAGATCGCCGGAATGGTATAAGCGAAAATCAGGACACAATACTGGGCAATCTGTGTATAGGTGATACCTTTCATGCCTCCCAGTACTGCATAGATAAAGACGATCGACATACCAATTAATACACCCACTTCAAAGTCCACCTCCAGGAAGCGACCAAAGGCCACACCGACACCTTTCATCTGTCCGATTACATAAGTAATCGATGCAACAATCAGACAGATCACAGCGACGACGCGGGCAGTTTGCGAATAATAACGTTCGCCAATAAATTCAGGTACGGTGAACTTGCCAAATTTACGCAAGTAAGGGGCAAGCAACATGGCTAATAATACATAACCGCCGGTCCATCCCATTAAGTAAACTGAAGCATCATAGCCTTTAAAGGCAATTAAACCCGCCATGGATATGAATGATGCTGCAGACATCCAGTCTGCTGCGGTTGCCATACCATTCGCAACAGGGTGTACACCTTTACCTGCCACATAAAATTCACCAGTGGTTGATGCACGCGCCCATACGGCGATACCGATATATAATAAAAACGTTCCACCTACGAAGAGGTAGATCCAGGTTTGTAATTCCATGTGACCTCCTAATCTTCGTGGACGTTAAATTTACGATCCAGGTCATTCATTTTTTTGGCATAGACGAAGATCAGGATAAGAAAGGAAAAGATCGAGCCTTGTTGTGCAAACCAGAAACCAAGCCCGACGCCACCGATGTGTATTTGATTGAGAAGATCAACCAGGATAATGCCAAACAGATATGACACTATGAACCAGATTACCAATAAAATCGACACGAGCCGAATATTGGCCTTCCAGTATTCTCCAGATGAACCAGTCATAATTGCCTCCTAGGTAGTTGTTGTTTTCATTTACAGGCTCCCTGTTAAATGAAGTCCTAAGGCAAAGACGGCAGGATTTGCCAATTGGCCTGTAATTTTTATTTTAACCAGACATCATCATAAATTAACTTAATTGCAGGGTACAGTATTGTTATCAATTAGATCAGTACATTAACTATATAATGATATTCTAAATTTAGAAGGCGATAAAAAAACCGGTAGTGGCGTACTTTCACACACCGACTACCGGTCCTGATAGTTGCTGAGGTAAATGACTAGCGAATACCGAATTCACTCATCATTTGCTGATAGTATCCCTTAGCTCCCTTGTCCATAAAGTAGTACTGCCTGATATTTTCTTTTTCCAGTGCATACTGTAACCAACGAACCTGCTTACCCACTTCATCATAGATAAACAAATGCAGTTTCTCGCGTTTGGCTTTTTGAATATATTCGTTTAACAACTTGCGGTTATCCAGGCTTGCCCATAGCTCCTGGCCGGGGAAAAAGCCCGCAGCACCTCGCTGATACTTATCCCTGATATCCAGCACCAGGGTCCTGTTACCAAGTTTGTAGATCTCATTGGCAAAGACATCCGGGTGCAGGCTATGCGACTTAAATTTTTCTTTGCTAATAATATCGGTTTGCTGAATAGGGCTTTTACCCAGCAAGGCGGCGTGAGCAGGATAGGTCTTCGCCCACTCAAACATTCCCGCATCATAGGCAAGTGTATTTTTTATTCCATTTTGCATACATGTTTTGACCGCCTTATACGATTTCATACAGGTGCGGCCATTACAGTAGAACACGATCGGTTTGTTGGTGCTGGCACGCAGGGCTTTGACACGCTCGGCAAAATCCTTTTTGGCAACAGGGATGTTTCGCGCATCTTTTATCCGTAATGTCTCAAATTCCAGGCTGGATCGAGCATCGACAATGACCACATCACTGTACTGCTTCATCAGCTCTTCTTTGCTAATGACGGGTACGTCAGGGTACTTGTTACGTC
The DNA here is from genome assembly GCA_050118115.1 of Thioalkalispiraceae bacterium. Taxonomy (GTDB): domain Bacteria; phylum Pseudomonadota; class Gammaproteobacteria; order UBA6429; family Thiohalophilaceae; genus SZUA-24. The sequence continues at coordinate 3,087 of JASFLL010000001.1, read as the reverse complement.
CTGGAAATTCGCTAGCAGGCTTTTGGCTGGCCAGGCTGATTCCAGCAATCAGTAATAATGGGATGATGAACCCAATATGCCTAATATGGCTTTTCATGATAATATCTCCAATATAAGTAAATTCTAATTTACTTATTATCGGCTTACTTTTAGTGCGCTTTAGCTATATTATTCTTTTATAAACAAGTAGTTAATAAATTTAAGTGCAAATATATCCTTACTTTGGCTGATCTGGCTCAAATCCAGCCAGGCGATCATCCTGTAGAGTGCGCGTTTATAATCATTACCCCAAGTAACAGCGTTCACGAGCCCAGAAATGCCGCAACTAGAATTTGATACTGACCTGATCCAGCGATATGACCTGGCCGGTCCCCGCTACACTTCCTATCCCACTGCCGTGCAGTTCACCGACAACTTTAGCGTCGAAGACTACAGGCAACAAATTGCACTGAGTAACCAGTCAGCGCGGCCCCTATCACTGTATTTTCATATTCCGTTTTGCGACACCATATGTTTCTACTGCGCGTGTAACAAGATTGTGACCAAGAACCGAAAGCGAGCACAACCCTATCTTGAAAGCTTATATAAGGAGATCAGATTACAGTCAGCTCTGTTTGATAGTACACGCAAGGTTGACCAGCTTCACTGGGGTGGAGGAACCCCCACATTCATCAGCCATGATCAAATGCGCAAACTGATGCAACAAACTCGCAAGCATTTTAATTTACATGATGATGACACGGGCGAATATTCCATCGAGATCGATCCGCGCGAAGCCAATACCGAAACAATCAAGCTATTGCGGGAACTAGGTTTCAATCGTATCAGCCTGGGCGTTCAGGATGTCGACCCATTAGTACAAAAGGCGGTAAATCGTATTCAACCCATAGAGCAGACAGCAGAAGTCGTATCAGCCGCAAGAGATTACGGGTTCAAATCTGTCAGTATTGACCTGATATACGGCCTGCCACATCAAAACAGTGATCGTTTTGTTAAAACATTAAATACTGTTCTGAAACTTGATCCTGACCGACTGTCCGTCTTCAATTATGCGCATCTGCCGGAGATGTTCAAAACACAACGGCAAATGAATGCAGCGGATATACCGTCAGCCAAAATGAAATTATCAATACTGGAGGACAGCATTAATATTCTCACAAGTGCGGGCTATGTATATATTGGTATGGATCACTTTGCCAAGCCCGACGATGAACTGGCCAGGGCCCAGGCCAATGGTACCCTTTATCGAAACTTCCAGGGATACTCAACCCATGCTAATTGCGATTTGCTTGGCCTGGGTGTCACCTCTATCGGAATGATAAATGACAGTTATAGCCAGAATTATCGTGGCATGGAAGACTACAGCCAGGCATTAGCCGAGGACCGACTGCCGGTATTTCGCGGACTGGTACTCAATGAAGATGACAAAATACGCCGGGATGTTATTACAGATTTGATCTGCAATTTCAAACTGGACAAAGCCCGTATTGAGCAGGCTTACTCGATTAAATTTGACGATTATTTCAATTCAGCTATTCAGCAACTTATAGCAATGTCTGATGATGGACTCATTGAGCTAAATAACAATACGATTACTGTCACGGCGAAAGGGAGTTTGTTTATTCGTAATATCTGTATGTGTTTTGATAACTATCTGGAACAAGCCAGTACACGCTTTTCTCGAGTACTATAAACGCTGATGCCCGGAAGAACTCCCGATATAGTAAGATGGTCAGTTGATAAAGACGGTGAACTCACAGAACAGAATATGGCTGACAAGCTGACCTCACTCGGGTATCGCGTAAATCGCTATATTTATCCACCCGGTACATATTTCCCTGCTCACGCGCATAATGTCGATAAAATTGATGCAGTCCTGGCTGGGCAATTTAAAATATGCATGCAGGACCGCGAGCATATACTGGAGGCAGGCGACTGGATTGAAGTACCACATGGAGTTATACACAGCGCCGAGGTCATTGGCGATCAACCCGTACTCAGCCTGGATGCCATCAAACTCACCTGAATTATATATTTTGCACCATGCCGGATTGCAAATTGAATTAATATTAAAAATCATTCGACATTTCCTTGTCCTGGAAGAATGAAATCTTGTTACTATTGTTTAACTAATAAAGAGTGTTAACGAGCAAGAGAATCGACATGCAAACCCAGCAAGAATTCCTAACCCTCCGTGATCATATGCAGACCGTGATTGTCGGGCAGTCCCACCTGATTGACTGCATCATGATTGGTATCCTGACTGGCGGCCACCTGCTGCTTGAAGGACCGCCGGGCCTGGCTAAAACAACCGCCGTCAAAACACTGGCCACTGGTGTCCATGCCTCGTTTCAACGCATTCAGTTTACGCCTGACCTGATGCCCGCAGATTTAACCGGTACCGATATATTTGACCCGGATAAGAATAAGTTCGAGTTTGTCCCCGGTCCCCTGTTTCATGAAATTATTCTTGCTGACGAAATCAATCGTGCACCGCCAAAAGTACAATCGGCGTTGCTCGAGGCCATGGAAGAACACCAGATCACGGTGAGCAACCATACTCACATCTTGCCAGAATTGTTCATTGTTATGGCAACCCAGAACCCCCTTGAACAGGCAGGCACTTATTCCTTACCGGAGGCCCAGCTTGATCGATTTTTATTACATGTCCCCCTGGATTATCCAGATCAGGCAGAAGAGCTGGAGATCTTGAAAAGGGATCGACGTACTCATTTCGGTGATGATGTCATCGTTAAAGAAACACGGCTTACCCCTGAAACAGTCCTGAAGGCACGCCATGAAGTGGCTGAAATTCATATTGAGCCTGCACTGGATGAATATGTTGTCAAGCTTGTACACGCCACTCGGTGTCTCGGAGACTGGATTGAAGATTGGCACGACTATATTGATTTTGGTGCCTCGCCACGTGCCAGCCTGGCCATGGTCCGCTCAGCCAGTGCCTATGCATATTTACACGGTCGTGATTATGTAATCCCTGACGACATTATTGCAATGGCCAGGAACGTGCTGCGCCATCGTATTTTGCTCAACTATAGCGCACAGGCAAACCAGGTGAGCGCAGATACG